>WFRT01000346.1 GCA_015486445.1 Pseudomonadota bacterium
ACCTAAAGATACGCCCCCCGATGCCTAGCCGAACGCGGCTTCGCTTTCTGGGCGAGGAGTGGACGGTCGCTAGAGAGATTGCCTCGGCCAAGGGCATGAAACCGGACATCCTGATCCTGGAAAGGGACGGCAAAAGGCTGGTCGCCAAGGATTTCCGGAAGAAGAACCTTTTTGCCCGCCGCTTCTGGGGGCCGCTTAACCTGAGGTATGAGAAGTTCATTCTCGACCGGCTTGACGGGGTCGCCAGCATCCCCCGGGCCATCGGCTTTAAAGACTGCAACTGCCTGCTGCTGAGCTGGCTCGAAGGGGAAGGCATCAAGGCCCGCGCACAACAGCTCGATGAAAAGTTTTTTCCCCGGCTGTTCGCCATCGTCGACGCGATTCACCGGCGCGGGGTTCTGCACCTCGACCTCGGGCATAAAAGCAACATCATGGTCGATGCGGCCGGGCGGCCGCAGGTGATCGATTTCAACATCTCGCTCTATCTGCCGGAGCACCGGTTTTTCCGGCCGCTGTTCCGGCTGCTGTGTCGGATCGACCATTACTCGGTGCTGCGCCTCAAGGCCAAATACCGGCCCCAAGACTGCAGCCCGGAGGAACGGCGACAGGTAGACAGATTTCTCAAGCTTCGTAAACTGTGGATTTTCGACCGCCTGGTCCGCAAGCTGACCAACCTGGGGAAATCCCGGCCCGCGCCCTGAAACCTCTTACACCGCAACCCGGAAGGCAATTGACGAAAACTCCCATGCGCAACTACCACGTCCGACTCCTTAACCTCCATTCCGCCGCCGACGCCGCCTCCCTGATGCGCCAGATCGGCACCGACACCCACGGTGTCAGCCTGATGAAAAACAAGATGGTTCATTACAGCTTCCGGGTCGGCCCCCTGCCGGCGGCGGCGGCCAACATCATCAAGCAGGAAATGCTTTCGGTCGGCGGCGAGGCGGCCGTCACCCGCGGCGTCATCAACTGCAGCGCCCAGGCCAGCGACGCCATTTTAAGTGCTACCCGCAAACAGTACCGCAACTTCTGCCGCAAGCTTCGGGCCCAGCCCTTCTCCCTGGCCCAGATGGCCGACCGTATCGAGGCCGCCCTGCGCCACCAGGAAAAGGACGAGGGCCTGCCCTTTCACTGCCGGGATATCGAGGTCGACCTGAAAAAACGTTCCCTGGTCATGGGCATCCTCAACGTTACCCCGGACTCGTTTTCCGACGGCAGCCTCTACCTCGACCCGGAAAAGGCCCTGGCCCAGGCCCGGCGCATGGTTAAAGAGGGAGCCGATATCATCGACATCGGCGGCGAGTCGACCCGGCCCGGAGCGGCCCGGGTTGAGGAACCGGAGGAACTCCGGCGGGTCGTCCCGGTAATCGAAGCCCTGCGGGCCGAATTTCCCGGGCTGCCGCTGTCGATCGACACCTATAAATCCCGGGTGGCGGATGCGGCGCTCAAGGCCGGAGCCGACATCGTCAACGACATCAGCGCCTTTAACTTCGATCCGGAAATGGCTGAAGTTACGGCCCGTCATGAAGCCTGGGCCTGCCTCATGCATATCCAGGGCACCCCGCAAAAAATGCAGGAAAACCCATGTTACGAAGACCTTTTCGCCGAGATCTGCGCCTATTTTGAAAACAGCATCGCCCGGGCCGTGGCGGCCGGCGTCAAGCGGGAAAAACTGATTCTTGATCCCGGCATCGGTTTCGGCAAAACCCTGGAACATAATTTGCTGCTGTTAAAACACCTGCGGGAGTTTACCGGCTTCGGGCTGCCGCTGCTGATCGGCACTTCGCGCAAGTCCTTTATCGGCAAATTGAGCGGGGCCCCGGTCACCGAACGGCTGCCGGGCTCGATCGCCACCGTGGCCCTGGCCCTGGCCGGCGGCGCCAACCTGGCCCGGGTCCATGACGTCGCCGCCACCCGCCAGGCCCTGACGGTAATTGACGCCGCCAAAAATGTGAAAAGATAATCCACAGCGCCCGCGCCGGGCCGGGGTCCGTGACTGACCATGACTGAATTTTTCGAAACCCTGATCAACAGTCGCTGGCTGGATGTCATCGACATCCTGATTGTCGCCGTCCTCATCTACCAGGTGCTGCTGGTCATCCGCGGCACCCGGGCCTTCCAGATCCTGCTCGGCCTTTTCCTGATTTTCATTATCTACCAGGCCTCCCTGCTGCTCGGCTTCTACACCCTGCACTGGATCCTGAACGGTTTCCTGAGTTCCATCGTCCTGATCGTCATCGTCCTTTTCCAGAACGAGTTTCGACGAGCCCTGGCCAAATTCGGCAAGACCTCGTTTACCATCAACACGACCGAAGAACTCAATTCGCTGGACAAGATTATCAAGGCCTGCGCGACCATGGCCAAAAGAAGGATCGGGGCCCTGATCGTCCTGACCCGGGAGAACAAGCTGCCGGGTATCGTCGAGGGCGGGGTCGAAATCGACGCCAAGGTCAGCGACGCCCTGTTGCTCTGCATCTTCAACCCGGCCGCGCCGCTGCACGACGGCGCCGTGGTCATCGACCAGGGCCGCATCGTCGCGGCCGGCTGTTTCCTGCCCCTGGCCATCGACCCGCTGATCGAAAAGATGTACGGCACCCGCCACCGGGCGGCCATGGGCATCTCCGAGGACACCGACGCGGTGGTCATCGTGGTCTCCGAGGAGACCGGGCGCATCTCGCTTTCGATCGGGGGCAAGATCACCCGCGAACAGAGCAGCGAATCCTTGAACCGGGTGCTCAACAACATCTTTTCGCCGAGCCGCAAGAAAACCGGCCTGATGGCATCTTTACGCCAGATCTTTCAACCCCACTGAGACTTACACGGCAGCCATGGCCAAGATTAGAGAACTGTTTTTCAAGAACCTGACCTTAAAGATTCTCTCCCTGCTGGTCGCTTCTTTCCTCTGGTTCTTCGTCTCCGGCAAGAGCAAGACCGAGCTGGCCTTAAGCGTGCCGATCGAATTCACCTCGATCCCCAAGGACATGACCATCACCAACAAGGTTCCGACCAGCATTCACATCCGGGTCAAGGGCACCAAGACCCTGCTCCGGCCCCTGACCCTCAAGCCCCCCTCCCTGAGCGTCAACCTCTCCAAGGCGGTCCCGGGCAAGAACGTCATCCACTTGGCCCGGGAAACCTTCAACGACCTGCCGCTGGGGGTCGACGTCGTCAATCTCGACCCGGAATCTCTGACCATCTACCTCGACCGTTTCGTCCAGGCCAAGCTGCCGATTCGGATCAATACCCGGGGAACGCCGCCCAAGGGCTACCAGATCCGGGAGATCAAGGTCACTCCCCCGGCTATGGAGTTCAAGGCCTCGGAAAAATACCTGAAAGAACACAACAGTGTTGCCAGCGAACCGGTGGACGTCAGCGGGATGCGGGAGAACACCAGGATCGAAGTCTCCCTGATGGCCCCACCCAATGAATTGAAGCCAATCAATCCCGGCACCCGGATCACGGCCGAATTCATCATCGGTGAAAGCCTGGCCCAGCGGGTCATCAAGGGAATCCGCATCAACTTCATCAACCGGAGCCCGGAGATCGGCCATATCGGCATCAGCAACTATTTCGTCGACCTGGTCGTCGAATGCCCCCTCCTGATGCAGATCGACAACATTCGCACCAAGGCCCGGGTCACGGTTGACCTGGCCCCCCTGAAAAAGGACAACCCCGGAGGCTACTACACCCTGCCGATCAAGGTGCAGCTCCCCGGGGAGGTCAAGCTCCTGTCAATGGATCCCAGCGAAGTCGAGATTGTCATCCGGAAAAACTCCCCATAACGACGACATCTGTGTCCCCGGCCGGCGGGGAGAGTGAAGGAAAAGGGGACGGGGGTGGTTTTTCTGAGCGGTTTCGGAAAGATTTCGTTGTTTTTCCCAGCGAGCGGGAGCCCATAAGCATTGCAACTGTCTGAGCGTAGCGAGTTTTGCAATGCGGGCGGAGCAAGCGTAAGGAAAAACAGAAATCTTAACGCTTAGCGAAGAAAAGCCGCGCCCGACCCCGGGGATCCGGCTGAATAGTTACAAAGGACAAGAATTAGAAATGGGAAAACTTTTTGGTACCGACGGGGTTCGCGGGACGGCCAACATCCACCCGATGACCGCCGAAATAGCCCTCCAGATCGGCCGGGCCGCGGCCCACATCTGCAAGAACAAAGACCACCGGCACAAGATTGTCATCGGCAAGGACACCCGGGTTTCCGGCTACATGCTGGAAAGCGCGCTGGTCTCCGGGATCTGTTCGATGGGGGTGGACGCCCTGCTCATCGGCCCGATGCCGACGCCCGGCATCGCCTTCATCACCCGCAGCATGAGGGCCGACGCCGGCATGGTGATCTCGGCCTCGCACAACCCCTTTCAGGACAACGGCATCAAGATCTTCTCCCGGGACGGCTTCAAGCTGCCCGACCAGGTCGAAGCGCAGATCGAAGACCTGATCACGACCCACTCCATAGACCAGCTGCGGCCGACGGCCGACGATATCGGCAAGGCCTTCCGGATCGACGACGCCAACGGCCGCTACATCGTCTTTCTCAAGGATACCTTCCCGGCCCACCTGACCCTCGACGGTCTCAAGCTGGTCATCGACTGCGGCAACGGCGCCGCCTACAAGATCGCACCGATGGTTTTCAGCGAACTTGGGGCCCGGGTGGTCAGCCTGGGAATCAACCCCGACGGCAAGAACATCAATGCCGGCTGCGGCTCCCTGTACCCGGAAAAACTCAAGGAACGGGTGGTGGCCGAAAAGGCCGACATCGGCATCGCGTTCGACGGCGATGCCGACCGGGTAATCTTTGTCGACCATTCCGGCAGGGTCATTGACGGTGACCGGATCATGGCCATCTGCGCCCTGGCCATGCAGCGCCAGGGAACCCTGAGAAAGAATACCGTGGTCGCCACGGTGATGAGCAATATCGGGCTGGAAAAAGCCATGCGAAGAGCCGGCATCAACCTGGTCAGGACCCAGGTCGGAGACCGCTACGTGGTGGAGAGGATGCGGACCGAAAACTACAACTTCGGCGGCGAGCAATCGGGGCACCTGATTTTCATGGACCACAACACCACCGGAGACGGCATTCTTTCGGCCCTGCAGTTGCTGGCGGTAATTGTCTCGGAGGGCAGGTCCCTGGCTGAACTCGCCGGGGTCATGGAGGTCTTTCCCCAGGTGCTGATCAACGTCCCGGTCCGCGAAAAGACCCCGGTGGAAGAGATTTCATCCCTGCAACGCCAGGTCCTGGAAGTGGAGAAGGAGATGGCTGACAGCGGCCGCCTGCTGATCCGTTATTCCGGAACCGAAAACAAGCTCAGGATCATGCTCGAGGGAGAACATTTCGACCGCATCCGGGAGCATGCCGAGGCCCTGGCCGAAACCGTCCGCCGGGAACTCGGCTGAAGCAGGAGCTTTCGCTCTCTAGGCTTTTTCAAGAACGCCGCTCACCCGTTCATAGATACCGTCGGCATCGAGCTTAAGGTCGCGCCGCAGCGCGGCGGGCGGACCGTGGGAGATGAAACGGTCCGGCAGGCCGCAGGTTAAGACCCGGGCCGGGAACGGCCCGCGGGCCGCGGCGAATTCGAGAACGCCGCTGCCGAACCCTCCGGCCACCACATTCTCCTCCAGGGTGAAAACCCATTCACACTCTTCAAGCGTTCGGGCCAGCAGTTTCTCGTCCAGCGGCTTGACAAAGCGGCAGTCAAGCAGGCGGCAGGAAAGGCCTTTTTCCGCCGCCAGACGGTCGGCCGCGGCCCGGGCCGGGGCCACCATGGAACCGGTGGCCAGCAAGGCAACCTCGTTGCCGCCGGGCTTGAGTTCCTCCCAGCTTCCCGCTTTGAATTCCTTAAAATCCCGGTCCAGCTCAACTCCGACCCCACCGCCTCGCGGATAGCGGATGGCCACCGGTCCGTCCATCCTCAGGGCCGTGTAAAGCAGATGCTGCAACTGGTTTTCATCCCGCGGCGCCATGATCGTCAAATTGGGAATCAGCCGCAGGTAGGAAAGATCGAAGACCCCGTGATGGGTGGGCCCGTCTTCACCGACCAGGCCGGCCCGGTCGAGACAGAGAACCACCGGCAGTTTCTGCAGGGCGACATCGTGAATCACCATATCGAAAGCCCGCTGCAGAAAGGTGGAATAGATCGCGACCACCGGCCGCAGACCCTGGCTGGCCATCCCGGCCGCCAGGGTGACGGCGTGCTGTTCGGCAATCCCGACATCGTAAACCCGGTCCGGAAACTTCTCCTGCATGAGGCCGATGCCGGTTCCCTCCGGCATCGCCGCGGTGATCCCGACAATGGTCGGGTCGGCCGCCGCCAGGATGGTCAGGGTGCGGCCGAAAACCGAGGTGTAGCTCGGCGGCGCGGGCCCGGCCGCGGAATCCTTTTTCTCCCGCTTGCGGCCGCTGGCCACCTCGAACGGTCCGACCCCGTGGAAATGGGAGGGATCGTTTTCGGCCGGATCGTAGCCTTTCCCCTTCTGGGTGACAACGTGCACCAGGATCGGGCCGTCCAGCCGATTGACATTTTCAAAGGTTTCCACCAGGGTCGGCAGGTCGTGGCCGGGCAGCGGCCCGACATACTGGAAACCCAGATCCTCGAAAATGGTCCCGACCGGAATCACGAACCCCTTGAAGGACTCCTCGGCCCGCTTGACCATCTTGAAGACGCTCTCCCCGACCCCGGGAATGTTGGTCAGCACCGATTTGACGTCATGCCGCAGGCGGTTGACGGCGGAACCGGTCAGGACCCGGTTGAGATAGGCCGACAGGGCCCCGACATTGGGAGAAATCGACATCTCGTTGTCGTTGAGCACGACGATCAGGTCCTTGTCGAGGGAGCCGGCGTGATTTAAAGCCTCGAAGGCGATGCCCGCGGTCATGGAGCCGTCGCCGATAACCGCAACCACCCGCCGGCGCCGTTTCAGGTGTTCGGCCGCCAGGGCCATGCCCAGGGCGGCCGAGATCGAGGTGGAGCTGTGGCCGACCCCGAAACTGTCATATTCGCTCTCTTCCCGCTTGGGGAAACCACTCAACCCCCCGGCCTGGCGCAGGCTGGGAAAACGGTCGGCCCGGCCGGTCAGGATCTTGTGGGCGTAGGCCTGGTGGCCGACATCCCAGACTAACAGGTCCCGGGGTGTGGAAAAGACATAGTGCAGGCAGACGGTCAGTTCCACAACCCCGAGCGAGGAGGCCAGGTGGCCACCGGTCTTGGACACGGTCTCGATAATCAGCTTGCGAATCTCGTCCGCCAGCCCGGGCAAATCTTCAACCCGCAATTCCCGCAGGTCTTCCGGGGTCTTGATTTTTTCAAGCAGTACAGTCATCTTGGTCAAAGTCCCTAGAGTAAATCTTCGAGCGAATAATCACAGCCCACCACGATTTTCTTCAGGCGGTTCAGGGCCGCTTTTTCGAGCTGGCGGATCCTCTCCCGGGTCAGGTTGAGCTGGCGGCCAATCTTTTCCAGGGTCTGCGGGTCCTCGCCATAAATCCCGAAGCGCTTGGTAATTACCAGCCGTTCCTTGGGGTTGAGTTCATCGAGCCAGCGCAGAATAATCTTCAAACGCAGATCGCGGTCGAGAATGTCGAGCGGGCTGTCGCTCTTTTCGTCGGCCAGGTGTTCAAGCGAAATCATGCCGTTTTCATCATTCCGGCCGCCGCCGTTGCCGCCCCCCCCGGCACTCAGGGGAATCATCGTGTTGAGCCGGGCCATGGAGGGGGTGAAGGAAGAAAATTCGTGGTCGATGAAATCGGCCACCTCATCGAAGCTCGGCTCCCGCCCGAACTCCCGGACAAACTTCTGCTTGCCCTTGAGATAGGTGTTGACCTCGTCGACGACATGGACCGGCAGCCGGATAATCTTGCTCTGGCTGATCAGGGCGCGGCTCATGTACTGCCGAATCCACCAGACGGCATAGGTGGAAAAACGGCAGTTGAACTTGGGATCGAAACGCTCCACCGCCCGGATCAGGCCGAGATTGCCCTCCTCGATCAGGTCCTCGATCGGCAGTCCCCGGTTCTGGTAGTGCTTGGCCAGGTGCACCACCAGCCGGAGGTTGGACTCGATCATCTTTTTCCGGGCTTCCTCGTCTCCCGCCTGCACCCGCCGGGCCAGCTCGGTCTCCTGCTCCTCATCGAGCAGGGGAAAGTTGCGAATCTCCTCGAGATAGGTATCCAGGGAGCCGCCCGAAACGACATGCCTGTCATCTGCCGCCACGACGTCCCACCAGTTTTACGAAGCTGCAGGCCAGCAGCCGTTCCCTGCGGAAATCGCCCTCCGGCTGCCGGGTGAAACGGTACAGATACTCCCCCTGCTCATCCAGCAGGGGGATCAGAAGACGCCCGCCCACCGCCAGCTGTTCGAGCAGCGGCGGCGGCGGGGCCGCCGGGGCCACCGCCGAAACGATAATGGCGTCGAACGGGGCGGCTTCGGGCCAGCCGTAGTTGCCGTCAAAGATCTTGACCAGAACATTGCTGCACTCGAGCTGATCCAGCATTTTCCGGGCCGGGATCGCCAGTGAGCGCAGGCGCTCGACGGCATAGACCCTTTCCACCAGGCGGGAGAGCAGGGCGGTGAGATAGCCCGAGCCCATCCCGATCTCGAGCACCTTCTCGCTGCCGTCCAGTTCCAGGGCGGCCAGCATGTAGGCTACGATATAAGGCTGACTGATGGTCTGGCCGTCGCCGATGGGCAGCGGTGAATCGCCATAGGCCTGGTGGGCCAGGCCGGGATCGACGAAAAGATGCCGCGGCGTCTGGCGCATGACCTCGAGCACCCGGACGTCACTGACGCCCCGGGCCCGGATCTGATCTTCAACCATCTTTTTACGCAGCTGGGCGTAATTCATAAACTTCCATCCCCCGCCCTGGAACACGGCCGGCTGAAATTTCCCAAATTGCTAATTTTAATCCAACCCCGGCTTAAATGCAAACAATAAGGCGTTGAACTACTGCTCGAGATACTTTTCCGCCATGATCGCGGCCGTGGCCCCGTCGGCGATGGCCGTCGCCACCTGGCGCAGGGGTTTGGTCCGGATGTCGCCGGCCGCAAAGATTCCGGGACACGAGGTCCGGGTGTCCTCGCCGGCCTTGATGTAACCGCGTTCATCGGTTTCAACCAGGTGGCCGACCACTTCGCTGTTGGCCTGCATCCCGACATAGATAAAGACCCCGGCGACCGGCAGCAGCCGCTCCGCGCCGCTCTTGACATCCTTGATCCTAATTCCCTCAACCCCGTTTTCACCAACAATCTCGGTCGGCACATGGGACCAGATAATTTCGATCCGGGGATTGGAAAAAGCCTTTTCCTGCACCACTTTCTCGGCCCGCAGCTGGTCGCGGCGATGGATCACGTAGACCCTGGCCGCAAACTTGGTCAAAAAAACAGCCTCCTCGATCGCCGAGTTGCCGCCCCCGACGACAGCCAGTTCCTGGTCCCGGAAAAAGGCCCCGTCACAGGTCGCGCAGTAGGAGACACCGGCCCCGCGCAGCCGTTCTTCCCCGGGAATTCCCAGCGGGTTCCAGCGGCTGCCGGCGGCCACAATCACGCTTTTGCCGAACAGTTCATCACCATTGGCGCAGGTTACGGTAAAGCCGTCGCCTCGCGCCTCCACCCGGACCCCTTCCTGGAACTGGCGCACCTCGAGACCGAAACGGCGGGCCTGGGCTTCGAACAGGGGCCCGATTTCGGCCCCGGCGATGCCGTCCGGAAAACCGGGATAGTTGTCGACCACGTCGGTCGTGGCGATCTGGCCGCCCATCATCATCTTTTCCAGGAGCACGCATTTGAGCCGGGCCCGGGCGGCGTAGAGTCCGGCGGTCAGTCCGGCCGGGCCGCCGCCGACGATAAGAACATCATAGTTTTCATTCTCACTCATAACAGGCTCCTTGCTCATTCATCCATACAGGGATAAAGGTTAAAATTTTTCCCGTCGTATACAAAGGTTCCGGCCGGCAGCGTTGCCGGCATGGTGTAACTGCGCAACTCCAGGGTCACCCGGCCGCCGGCGCCGCTGACCATGAAACGGCGGGCGAAAAACTTCCCGGCCCGGCTCGGCTCAAGCTCTTCCAGGGTGATTAAGACCACCCCGCCGCCGTCCAGCCGCAGCTCTTTCTGCAGCCGGTTTTCGGCCAGCGCACCGGCATAGACGAACGGCCGGCCGCCCGTCAGTTTTTCATCCCTGTCCGGGGTGCTGAAAAGCAGAGGCCAGAAACTGAGAAAGCGGCTGGTATTCACCCATCCGGCGCCGCCTTCGGGAAAACAGCTGGCCATGGCATCGGCGCGGCCATGCCAGGTCCGGTGCCGGCGGGCATCGGAAAGCCAGAAGTAGCCTTTGGCCACCAGCAGTTGGCCGGCCACCGAGCCCCACGGCGTCAGCCACTGGATCTTCAAGCGATCCGGCGGCGCCAGAAAAAGGCGCACCCGGTTCTTGCCGTGTTGGCCCGAGGAATCCTCCCAGGCCAACACCGCCGCGGCCTTGAGAAAGCTGAAACGGTCCAGGCGCTGCCAGGCGGCCCGGCCGCTCACGGCCTCGGCCGGCGGTTGGCGGGGGGGCGTGGCGCAGGCCGCCAGCAGCAAAACCAGCCCCAGTCCGACCAGGCCGCAAACAAGACCATAAGGCCATGACAATTTTCGCTCGTTTTTCAAGTTTCCCCGCTTCCCGCCCGTATCCAACCGGCTAGCGCTGAAACCGTTTGCCAATCTCCGACCGCGACCAGCTGAAAAAAAACGGCCGACCATGCGGACAGGTGCAGGCATTCGGAGTTTGATCGAGTTCGCCCAGAAGCTTGATGATTTCATCCCTTTCCAACTGCCGGCCGGCCTTGACCGCCAGGCGGCAGGCAAGCCGGGCCTTGAGGCCGTCAAGCCCTGAACCTCCGGCTCCCGAGCCGCCAGTCGCCAGGTCAGCCAGGGTTTCGAGAAAAACCCGGCCGCCGTCAACCCCGTCCGCCTGCAGCGGGAGGCTGTGCAGGAGCAGGGCGCGGGGACCGAGGACTTCGAAAACCATCCCCAACCGCTCCAGGTCAGCCTTGAACTCTTCAGCCCGGGCCTGTTCGTCCGGGCTGCATTCAATCGTAATCGGCAGCAACAGGCGCTGAGCCGCTTCCGGGGCCGCCTTTTTCAATCTTTCAAACAGCACCCGTTCATGGGCGGCGTGCTGGTCGAGAACATAGCAGTTATTCTCATCCTCAAGAAGCAGGAAACTGTCCCAGAGAACCCCGACCGGTTTCAGGGAGGAAAAAAATCCCCGGGGCTCCGCCGCCAGGCCCGGCAGTTCCCGGCCCTCCCCGGCGCCGGGCTCAAACGCCTCCCGGACCACAAAACGGGGTTCCCTTTCTGCCGCCGGTTCTCCATACCGTACGGCCGCCCGTTCCCCGACCTCACCGGCCGAACGAACCTCAGAGCCCCCGAAACTACCGGCTCCGGCCACACCCTCTTCATAGAAATCGGCCGGCAATTCCCGTCCACCGCCGCCGGACGGATACAACCCGCGCGGACGCGAAGAAGGAGAGGAAACCCCCCTAAAAGAATCTTCCCGGCCGCCGGGGGGGGTGAACAGGGCCGGACCGGGCCCCGGATAACCGCTCAAGGCCTCAGCCGCAACCCGACGGACCAGGCCGAAAATCCGGCCCTGGTCGGCAAAGCGAACCTCCTCCTTGGCCGGATGGACATTGACGTCCACCAGCCCGGGAGCGACCTCGATAAAAAGCACGGCGGCCGGATAACGGCCCCGGGGCAGAATCGACTCGTAAGCTTTGAGCAGGGCCTGGAGCAGGGTCTTGTCCCGGACCGGGCGGCGATTGACGAAAAAGTAGATATGCCGGCTGTTGGAACGCTGCACCAGGGGCCGGGTGAGGTAGCCGGTCAGGCCGATTCCCCCGGCCGGGGCCGCGCCGAGCTCCAGCAGCTCGGTTTCCGGGTCGACCCCGAGCACCGAAGCCACCCGGTCAAGCTCCCGGTCCCCGGCGGTCAGGTTGAGCAGCCGGCGGCCGTTGTGCTCCAGTTGAAAGCTGACCTCCGGATGGGCCATGGCCAGCCTCTGCAGACGATCCAGGACCGCGTTTCTCTCGGTATTGGTGGTTTTAAGAAACTTCTTGCGGGCCGGGACCGGAAAGAACAGGTCGGCTACCGTCACCCGGGTTCCCACCGGGGCCCCGGTACAACTTACGCTGATCTCCCCGGCCGCGCTTTCAAGCTGGACCGCGGCCTCCATCTTCCGGGTCCGGGTAACCAGGCGAAACCGTGAAACCGCGGCGATGCTGGGCAGGGCCTCACCGCGAAAACCGTAGGTTGCAACGCCAAAAAGATCCTCGGCCGTGCTGATCTTGCTGGTTGCGTGACGCTCCAGGGCGAGCCGGGCCGAGGCCTCGTCCATGCCGTGACCGTTGTCGACCACCTCGATCCGTTTTTTCCCGCCCTCTTCGAGCTGCACCCGGATCTGGTCGGCCCCGGCATCAAGGCCGTTTTCGACCAGTTCCTTGACCACCGAAGCGGGCCGCTCGACCACCTCGCCGGCGGCGATCTGGTTGCAGACTTCGGGCGGCAGCCGCTCTATCCTGACTTCCATGTTCACGCCTCTCCGGGGCCGCGGCCGGTGTAATCCCGCATCACTTCATCCGGCACCAGGTTGAGAAAAAGACGGCAGGCCAAATAGAGAACCAGCAGATCGTCTACCTGGCCGAGACCGGGGATCACGAAATCGGGCAGAAAATCCCAGGGTGACAGAAAGTAGACCACCGCCGCCAGGGGAACCAGTTTCAAATACCAGGCCACCCGGCGATCCCGCATCAAATCGAGGCAGAGACGCCCGGAGCGCAGCAGGCGCTGCCACCAGCCGGGATCGGTATAGAGGTTGCGGTTACGCAGAGTCATGGTCTTTCCGGGCCAGAAAGCTCTCCACTTCGTCGACCAGGGCCTCGACCAGCTGGTTCTCGGGCAGTTTGCGCAGCACCTCGCCGCGCCGAAACAGCAGGCCGACGCCGCGGCCGCCGGCAATCCCGAAATCGGCATGCCGGGCCTCCCCGGGACCGTTGACGACACAGCCCATGACCGCGATCTTCAAAGGCTCCCGAATGTGGGCCAGGGCCTTTTCCACGGCTTCGGCCAGGTCGATCAGCTGAACCTCGGTACGGCCGCAGGTGGGGCAGGATACAAGCTCGATGCCCCGCTCCCTCAGCCCCAGGCTTTTAAGGATTTCATAGGCCACGAAAACTTCATCTTCCGGAGCCGAGGTCAGTGACACCCGCAGGGTGTCACCGAGTCCCTCAGAAAGCAGCAGGCCGATCCCGACCGCCGATTTCACGGCCCCGCGCAGCCTCGTCCCGGCCTCGGTAATGCCGATATGAAAAGGGTAGTCAACCTTCTCCGCCAACAGCCGATAGGCCTCAAGGGTGGGACCGACAGCGGAAGACTTGAGCGAAATTTTGATCAGCTCAAAGCCCTCCTTTTCCAGGATCCGGACATGCTGCAGGGCACTTTCGACCAGGGCCCGGGGAGAATCACCGTAGCGGGCCTGGATTTCCCGGTCGAGAGAACCGCCGTTGACGCCGATACGGATCGGCACCTGCCGCTGGCGGCAGGCCGCCACCACCTCCCGCACCCGGACGGCGGAGCCGATATTGCCGGGATTGAGCCGCAGGCCGTCGACCCCCTGCTCGATTGCGGCCAGGGCCAGGCGGTAGTCAAAGTGAATGTCGGCAACCAAGGGGATCGAAATCGTCCGGCGGATGCGGCCCAGTTCCGCCGCCGCCGCCGCATCCGGCACCGCCACCCTGACCAGTTCGCAGCCCACCTTTTCCAGACGCCTGATCTGGGCAATGGTGGCTTCGGCATCCCGGGTGTCGGTATTGGTCATCGACTGGACCGACACCGGGGCGCCGCCGCCGATGACCAGTCCGCCGAGCTTTATTTTGCGACTGAAACGACGTTCTGTATCCGCCAAGTCCTCACCTGCTGAAAAGTCCGCTGACAAGCTGTAATCAAGGATTCAAAGATACCATTTATGGCGGGAATCCTCAAGCCTTAAAGCACCCGGGATGCGGCCCGCCACCCCTCTTGGGGAGCGCGGCAACACCACGCGGCAACACGGCAACACTATGAAACGCAAAAGGAGCCGAGGCCAAAGGCCACGACTCCTTGCAACCTGCCACCCCGGGCCGGGCCGGCCTACGGCTTCGACCGCCGGCGGCGAAAGCTATCCCTGGACCACCTTTTTCAGCCCTTTCAGCATATGACGGGCAGCCAGGCGGGGGTGCTCCCTGACCATGCGCGGCCCGGCATAGCGCATGACCTCCTGGATCCGCTTGCGCAGCGAGGGTTTGTAACAGTGAATCGGGCACTTGCCGCAGGTGGTTCTCTGCTCGCCCAGGGGGCAATGACGAACCCGTTCAACGGCATAGGAGAGAAGCTTTCGGCAATCGTCACAGGGAGGCTTTCGGCAATCGTGGTGATCACGGCAATAAAGTTCAATCATCAACCTGACGGTTTCGCTTTCAGCCTGCAGCTCGGCCTCGGTCAGCTTCTTTTCCGGCTCTTTTCCGCCAGCCATCACCATGGGCCCTAGAAACGGCAGTTGACATTGAAATGGGCGATGTAATCGGGCCCGTCGTCAGCCACCCCGAGGCCCACGCCGGTGGTGATATCGAAATGTTTTCCCAGCGGCACCACCACCTGGGGCACCACTTCAAACTTGCAGTAGTCGCCGAGATCCCCCTGGTAAACCAATTCCAGGCCGGGGTAGGCCCACATTCCCGGCTCCGGGACCCGGGGATTGTAGACCAGGGCCAGGGAAGCATCCATCAGCCAGAAAACGTCATCGTCGGGGTTGTCGATGTAGATGTCGTCCGAATCCCAGTAGTAACGGCCCCCGAGATTGGCAACCAGGTCCCACCAGTGGTTGAGAGCATGGTCCATCCGCATGCCGAAAAGCCAGACCGCGCCCCGGTGATTGTAGCGGTCGACCTCCTCATTGGTGTCCTTGTCCTCGACCTCGAGATAACGCAGAATATAGCCCACCCCGGTGGTCACGGAAAAGTTGTAGCCTTTCGGTCCGTCAGCCTGCAGAAACTGGTAGTCGAGATTGATGCTGGGAAAATCAAGAAGCCCGCCGCTGCCGGAAATGTCGACATCCAGACCCTCGGGATAGTCCCTTCCGTGGCCGTCGGCATAGGCGGTCGCGTCACCGTCGGTATAGGCGGGATAATAGAAACGAAACTGGAGCTGTTTAAGCAGGGGAACGGTCAGCTCGAAATCGATATTGTAGCCGTCGAAATGATCCGCTTCCTGGAGCTTCATATCGTCAAAGTAGTGAACCCCGCCTCTCACCGTGATGCTGGAGACGGTCTGCGCGTAATAGGAATATAACGGCTTGATGTCCCGCCCGGGCCCGCTGGCCGCGGCCCGGGCGTTGCCGCCCGGCCGTCCCCAAACGGCCATGAAGACAAAAACCAGCAGGACAATCAGACAATAACGGATGATTTTCATTTCCTCTCCTTAAAACAACAAAAACCTGCAAACGCAAGTTTATTGAAAGTTTACCGGATCCGGGAAAACCATGTTTTCCGGTAAGCTTCAAGGCAATCCGGCATATTTTTACACCTAATTCGCAAGGCTGTAAAGCAAAAACCACTCAACCACGGGCCTGAAATTTGCAGCCCGAAACCCCAACATACTGCCGGCCGCCGATTCAATCATGAAACCCGCCGGCTGCGGCAAAATGGTATCTGACGGATACACTGCCGTAATTGTAACTATTCAGCTAAATCCTCCGGGGTCGGGCGCGGCTTTTCTTCGCTAAACGTTAAGATTTCTGTTTTTCCTCGCGCTCGCTCCGCCCGCATTGCAAAACTCGCTGCGCTCAGACAGTTGCAATGC
>WFRT01000347.1 GCA_015486445.1 Pseudomonadota bacterium
CAGCAAGACCGTTCCTCTGCTGCTTGCCGATAATGCCTGTTCCCTGTCCGGCCGTCGGGCCTGGCGGCAGGGCCTGGCCCGGGAGGAGATGGCCGGCCTCTTGCCGGCCGGATATTTTCAGCGTCCTTCGCCGCCCACCCGGTTGACGGTAGTTGACCGCGAAACCGACAAGGCCCTGACCCTGTCGACCACCCTGGACAGCCGGCTCCAGGGCCGGTTGATAAAGCTGCTGCACCGCTATCATCCCCAGCTCGGAGCCGGGGTCCTGCTCGACCTGGAGAGCGGGGCGGTCCGGGCCATGGGATGCTACCGCAACCCCGGGGAACGGGGCTGCATCGTTCCTCCCACAACCGTCAATCTCTGTCTCTGCGCCGCTTTTCCGTCCGCCTCCCTGTTCAAGATCGTCACCGCATACGGGATATTGTGCCGCCGGGGTGTGGGCCGCAAAACCACCTTCCCCCTGGTCGGCCGCCGGCACACGCTTTACCGGTACCAGCTCGGGCTGGGCAAATCCCGCTATCGCTGGCGACCCGAAAAGGTAACCCTTGAAGAGGCCTTCGCCCGCAGTATCAACCCGATTTTCGGCAAGATCGGGATCGACTATTTCCCGGCTCCCAAACTCCTGGAACTGGCGGGAATCTTCGGCTTCAACCGGCAGCTTGATTTCGACCTGCCGCTGGAGCCGAGCCTGGTTGTGGCCCCGGAAAACGATTTTCGCCGGGCCGAAACCGCCTGCGGCTTTATCTCCACCACCCGGATATCTCCTTTGCATGCGGCCCTGCTGGGCGGCGCCCCCCTGGCCGGCAAAAAACTGCCGCAGCCGTATCTCTACGAACGTATAACCGATGACCGCGGGGCCGAGCTCTATTACCACCAGCCCGCCCCGGCCGCCATGCGGCTGGAGAATGTCAAGGCCTGCCGTGAACTGGTGGCGATGATGCGGGCGACGGTGCGCTACGGCACCGCCGTCAAGTCGTTTCGCTACCTCAAACGGCGGCGGCTGTACCGGGAGTTGGAACTGGGGGGCAAGACCGGCAGCCTCGATATGCCGAATTGCGACAATCGCTGCGAATGGTTTGCCGGTTTCGGCCGTCACCGGCGCAACGGAAAACGCTTTGCCGTCAGCGTGGTTCTGGTGCACGGGGAAAAGCGCACCATCAGTGCCGGCTACATCGCGGCCGAGATGCTGGCCGCCGTCCTGGCCCGGTGACGGGGAAGGCCATGAGCAAAGGTCGCAACAGGGAGAAAAAAATCATTCACCCCCTGTGGGTTTCGGGCAAGCCCTACTACGATCTCAAGAGCTATTACCGCAACCGTTTCGGCGACCGGGTCTACAAGCTGCAGATCGACGCCGGCTTCACCTGCCCCAACCGGGACGGCAGCCGGGGCCGCGGGGGATGCATCTACTGCGATGGCCGGGGTTCCGAACTGCGCCGGCAGGGGGCCCTGCCGGGGATTACGGCCCAGCTTGAAGAGGGTAAAAAACTCTATCGCCGCCTGCGCCGGGCGCAGCGCTTTGTCGCCTATTTCCAGACCGCAACCAACACTTACGGTGAGCCTGTCTACCTGAAGCGGCTTTACGACGAAGCCCTGGCCGTGGACGGGGTGGTGGGACTGGCGATCGGCACCCGGCCCGACGCCGTCACCCCCGAGATTGTCGATCTCCTGGCCGGGTATACCGGGAAACATGAGGTCTGGCTCGAATACGGCCTGCAGTCAAGCCATCCCGTAAGCCTCGAGCGGATCAACCGGGGCCACACCCGGGAAGAGTTCGAGGAAGCCGTCGCGCTGGTTGCCGGCACCGGCATCAGGCTCTGTGTCCATGTTATCATCGGCCTGCCCTGGGAGAGCCGGGAGATGGTGTTTGCGACCGCCGATTATGTCGCCGGCCTGCCGCTTGACGGGATCAAGATTCACTCCCTGCTGCTGCTGGCCGGCACCCCGCTGCACGAGCTTTACCGGAAAAAGCCTTTCTCCCTGTTGACCCGGGATGAGTATGTTCGGCGGGTGTCGGGCTTTCTCGAGCGGCTCCCGCCCCAGGTGGTGGTCCAGCGGCTGACCGCCGAGGGCTATCGAGATATTTTCCTGGCCCCGGACTGGGCCCGCAACAAGCTCCAGGTGCTTCAGCACCTGGCCCGTTTCCAGGCCGAGACCGGCAGCTTCCAGGGCCGCCTGTGGTCTTCATGACGATCGCATAAAGGGTGTTTGTCGATTGCTGCACCGGGTGACTGTCAACCCCGGCTCGTCTTGTCCCGTCCTTCTTGTCGTGTCCGCCGCGGCCCTGTCGAAAGGGCGCCCGACCCGCTCCCCGGCCGAAAAAATTTCCTCTTTTTCCGCAACTCCCCGCCGTTAAAATGTTTTTTTGCAAAAAACATTGACAGTTTCTTTAAGCGTATGCTAATTTTCACTCAGTATATATGAATAGGAGGTAAAAACAGGTTTGGCCGAAGACGCCGGATATCGTGTTGGAGAACAGCCGCGTCGTTACGGCTGCCGTGACTATTCCCTGGAGATGCAGCTTTTGCAGCTGCGCAAACGTGCCGAACAGGTGTCGGAAGAGCGGGAGCTGGAAATGTTGCGGCGGCGAATAAGCGAAATCGAACAGCAGCTGGGCATGTAGCTGCCGGTTATCCGGGCAGACCCTGATATAGCTTATGGAATTTGATATCGAAAACAGTCCCCTGGAAGCAGTGATGGAA
>WFRT01000348.1 GCA_015486445.1 Pseudomonadota bacterium
CCCGGCTGACGGCATACCGGGCCGGCGGGACGGTTGATTCCGCGGTCGTGATGCGGGTTGATTGCGATGCTCCAGTCCCTGGTGACTGAGTTCTGCGACGACTTTCTGGCGGCGCGGGGGGCGACGGAGATCTGGGTGGCCTGTTCCGGCGGGCTCGATTCAACCGCCCTGCTGGATTTGACCCGGGATTACGCTCGCCGGCGCCGGGTGCCGGTGGGAGTGGTTCATTTCAACCACAACCTGCGGCCGGGGGCCCGTGAAGATGAACTTCTGGTCGCCCGGCAGGCGTTTCGGAACCGTCTGGTCCTGGTCCTTGGCCAGGGGCGCGACCTCGCCGCCCGGGCCCGGGCGCAAAAGCATGTTTCGCTGGAGAGCGCGGCCCGTGACGCCCGTTATGCCTTTTTCCACCGCTTGCTTAAGAGTCGTAAAAAAGCTCTCCTGCTGACCGCGCACCAAGCCGACGACCAGTCCGAAACCATCTTGATGAACCTGATGCGGGGAGCGGGGCTGCGGGGCCTTAAGGGAATTCCGGCCCGGCGCGGCCGGATCGGCCGGCCGCTTCTGGGTGCGACCCGGGCCGAGCTCGAAGATTTCGTCAAGGCGCGGGGCCTGGTGTATCGGGAGGATGAAAGCAATCGTTCACCCGAGTTTTTCCGCAACCGGGTGCGTCATGAACTTATGCCGGTGGTCCGCCGTTTGGGCGGCGTTGGAGTCGAAAAAAGGATCGCCGCCGCCGGCGGTCGCCTGGCGGCGGATCTGGCGCTGATCGATGGGCAGTTGAAGCCTTGTCGTGACGCGATAGAGTCCCGTCCCGGCGGCCAGGTGATCCGGCGGTCGTTGCTGGCCGCCATGCCGGAAGCCCTGCGGCCCCATCTTTTGGCAACCATGATGCACCGGGCCGGGGGTGAAAAGGAGGTTTCGGCCCGGGTTCTCAAGGACCTTTCCCGGCTCGTCGGCGGCCGCCGGGAAAGTCGTTACGACCTGGGCTCGGGCCTGCTTTTCCGGGCCGGGCCGGAAACGGTTTTTATCGGTCGGCCCGAGAGCGTGGAAGGTTCGGAAGAAGGCCCGGGCTATGAACTTGAAATTCCCGCCTGCGGAACCTTTGTTCTGCCTTGCGATTTGGGATGGCTGAAAATTGTGCCCGGCGAAAGCGAACGCAGCCTTGCTGTTTGTGCGGGGACTTTCGCCGCCGACCCGAGGGAGGAGCTGGTCGACGGCGACCGCCTGATCTTTCCCCTGGGGGTGAGAAACCGCCGGCCCGGGGATCGTTTCTCGCCCCTGGGAGTTGAGGGGGAACATCGCAAGCTCAAGAAATTTTTTCAGGAACAGGGGATTTCACCTCCTTTAAGGGCGTCGTGGCCCCTGCTGGTAAACGGTGATGGAAAGATCGTCTGGGTCATCGGCCTGCGGCTGGGTCACGCTTTCCGGCTGCGGCCTCAGACCCGGTTTGCGGTACGACTTGAATTTGTGCCGGGTCCCGGTTTTGGCGGGCTGGTGAATCGAGAATTGCGGGTTGTTGAGTAGAGGGTAGTGATGAACGGTGGCATTGATGACCGCATAGACTCGGTGGTTGAAATGCTGAAAACCGCGGGCGGCCGCTCGGTGGTTCTGACCGGGGCCGGCATTTCGGTAGCCAGCGGCATCCCCGCCTTTCGCGGCAGCCAGGGGCTGTGGAATAAATATGACCCCTTCGTCTATGCCGAGATCGGCAACTTCCGCCGCCATCCGGAAAAGGCCTGGGAAATGCTGGCGGAGATGTTCAAGGTTATTGAAGCGGCCGCTCCCAACCCGGCCCACCGGGCCCTGGCCGAACTCGAGGAGCGCGGGTTTTTGCAGGGGGTGATCACCCAGAATGTCGACAGCCTGCACCAGGCGGCCGGGAGCCGGAGGGTGGTCGAGTTTCACGGTTCAAATCGTGACCTGGTCTGCCTGGAATGCGCCTTCCGCCGGCCCGGTTTCAGCCTGGCCGATGGGGAAAGCCTGCCGCCCCGCTGCCCCGAGTGTCAAAGCCCGCTCAAACCCGATGTCGTGTTCTTTGGCGAAGCGATTCCGCCCCGGGCCCTGGACGAGGCCACGCAGCTGGCCCGGGCGGCGAAGCTGATGCTGGTGGTCGGCACCTCGGCCAATGTCTACCCGGCCGCCGAGATGCCGCTGCTGACCCGACAGGCCGGAGGCCAAGTGGTGGAAATCAATCTTGAAAGCACTCCACTGACCGGGTCGGTGGCCGCTTTAACCATTTTCGCCCCGGCGGACGAAATCCTGCCCGAAA
>WFRT01000349.1 GCA_015486445.1 Pseudomonadota bacterium
CGGCCGTCTCAATCACCCCTTTTTCGCCCGTTTCGCCCGGGAGATTGACGAACTGCGTAAGCATGATTATCGTTTCATCGTCGTTACCTCCGGGGCCGTGGCGGCTGGCCTCGAGGCCTTCGGTTTTACCGCTCCGCCGCCTACCATTCCTGAGAAGCAGGCTTGTGCCGCAGTCGGCCAGCTGCGCCTGATGCGCCAGTATGAAAAGGAGTTCGCGGCCTACAACCGGGCCGTCGCCCAACTCCTGTTGACAGCCGACGACATCCGCCACCGGCGCCGTTACCTCAACGCCCGCAACACCTTAAAAACCCTGCTTGGCGCTGATATCCTGCCCCTGGTCAACGAGAACGACACGGTGGTGGTCCGGGAAATGAAGTTCGGAGACAACGACAATCTCGCCGCCCTGTTGACCTCGCTTGCCGAGGTCGATCTTCTGCTTCTGCTGACCGACCTCGACGGGGTCTATAACTGCGACCCGAAAAGCGGGGCCGAGGCCCGCCTGATCCGGTTGATTGAAGAGGTCGATGAAGAGGTTGCGGCTTTCGCCTGCGACAGTAAAACCTGTGTCGGCACCGGGGGCATGCTGAGCAAACTCGAGGCGGCCCGCAAGGCGGCCGCTTACGGCATCCCGACGGTAATCGCCAGCGGCCGCCGCCCCGGGGTCATGGCCCGGGTGCTGGCCGGGGAGGAGGAAGGGACCCTGTTCCTGCCCCGGAGCAAGCGGTTGAGCGGGCGTCAGCACTGGCTGGCCTTCGCGGTTGAACCCCGGGGCAGCCTGGTGCTCGATGCCGGCGCGGTCCGGGCCCTGGTCGAGCGCAAGACCAGCCTGCTGCCGGCCGGAATCGTGCGGGTCGAGGGGGATTTCGAGGTTGGCGACCCGGTTTCCTGCCGTGATCTCCAGGGGCGTGAAATCGCCCGGGGACTGGTAACCTACAGCGCTGCCGACATCCGGCGGATCCTGGGCTGCCACTCCAGTGAAATTGTTTCCCGGCTGGGATTCAACGCCGGTGACGACGTCATCCATCGTGACAACCTCGCCCTGGTGTGAGGTCCGCGACAAATTTTATTAAAGGAGCAGGTTGAATGAGCTTAGCGGAACAGATCAGGAAACTGGCAATCGAGGTCAAGGCTGCCTCCCGCATCCTGGCCGACACGGCAACCGATGAGAAGAACCGGGCCCTGCGGGCGATGGCCGCCGGCCTGCGGCGCCGGGTAGCTTTCCTCCAGGAGAAAAATGGCATAGACCTTGAGGCGGGCCGCGAAAACGGGCTTTCCGCGGCGATGATCGACCGTTTGACCTTAAGTGATCAGGTGGTCGAAGCGATGGCCACGGGGCTCGAGGAGGTGGCCGCCTTTCCCGATCCGGTCGGCGAAGTGGTGCGGATGTGGCGCCGGCCCAACGGTCTTCAGATCGGCAAGATGCGAATCCCCCTGGGGGTGGTCGGGATGATCTATGAATCCCGTCCCAACGTCACCGCCGATGCCGCCGGGCTCTGCCTCAAGTCCGGCAACGGGGTCATTCTCAGGGGCGGATCGGAGGCTTTTAATTCCAACCTGGCAATTCTCGAGGTTCTCCACGAGGCCCTGGCCACCACCTCGATTCCGGCCTCCGTGGTCCAGGTTCTGCCTTTCGTCGAACGCCAGGCGATCAATTGCCTGCTCGAATGTGAATCGGAGATCGATCTCATCATTCCCCGGGGCGGCGAGGGGCTGATCCGTTTCGTCGTCGAACATTCGCGGATCCCGGTGATCAAGCATTACAAGGGGGTCTGCCACGTCTACGTCGATGCCGGGGCCGATCTCGAGATGGCCCGGCGGATTGTCGTCAACGCCAAGACCCACCGGCCCGGGGTCTGCAACGCGGCCGAAACCATTCTCGTCAACCGGGAGATTGCCGATGTCTTCCTCCCCCTGATGGCGGCCGATCTTAAAAGCAAAGGGGTGGAGATCAGGGGTTGTGCAGAGGCCCTGGCCCGACTGCCGGAAGCGGGGCTCAGAGCGGCTGTCGACGAAGACTGGGATGCCGAGTATCTCGACCTGGTGGTCGCGGTGCGGGTGGTCGATGACCTCGATGCCGCCGTGGCTCATATCGCGGCCCACGGTTCCGATCATACCGAGACCATTGTGACCTGCGACTACCATCGCGCCCAGGCCTTTCTGCGGCGGGTCAACTCCTCGGTGGTGATGGTCAACGCCTCGACTCGCTTTTCCGATGGCGGCCAGATGGGGCTCGGGGCCGAGATCGGAATCAGCACCACCAAACTGCACGCCTACGGGCCCATGGGACTCGAAGGCCTGACAACCACCAAGTATATTATTTACGGCGATGGACAGGTCCGCGTCTAGGCTCGGCATTTTCGGCGGCACCTTCAACCCGGTGCACTACGGCCACCTGCGGGCCGCTGAAGAGGTGCGCGAGGCTTTCGGCCTGGAGCGGGTCTACCTCGTGCCCTCGGCCCGGCCGCCGCACAAGGGAGAGGGCGGCCTGGCTCCGGCCGGCCACCGGCTCGATATGGTGCGCCGGGCGGTGCGCGGCAACCCCGGCCTTTACGGCTGCTCCTATGAATGCCGCAAGCCGGGCCCTTCCTATTCAATTGAAACCCTGTCCTGGTTTCACCGGCGCCATCCGGCGGCCGAACTTTTCTTTATCATGGGCTGGGATGCCTGGCTGGAAATCGATTCCTGGCACTCCTGCCGGGAACTTTTTACCCTGGCCAATTTCATCGTGATCTCCCGTTCCGGCTGCCAGCCCTGGCTCGAGGCGGGCCCGGAAGAACTTTTTCCATTTGCGCTAAAAGATCTTTTTTGTTATGAGAACAGGTCCTGCTACCAGGCCGGGTCGGGGAAGAAGCTGTATTTTTTCGCGGTTTCCCGGCTCGATGTTTCGGCCAGCCGGATCCGCCGCGAGGCGGCCGCCGGGCGGTCGTTGCGCTATCTGCTGCCGGACAGCGTAATCGGCTATATAGACAGCCATCAACTGTACCGCGGCGAGGAAAGATAAAGGAGGCGAAGGCATCTTAAAAGAAAATGAGAAACTGAATGCGGTAAAAGATCTGCTCGAGGAGAAAAAGGCCGAGAACCTGGTGATCCTCGATCTCAAGGGGCTCTCTTCGGTGACCGATATCCTGGTGATTGCCAGCGGTCACTCCGACCGCCATGTCCAGGCGGTCAGCGAACACCTTGCGCAGGAGATGAAAAAACGCGGCTTTTTGCCGCTGGGCAGCGAGGGTCTGCAGGACGGCCGCTGGGCCCTGATTGATTACGGCGATATCATCGTGCATGTATTTTACGATGATATCAGGCGTTACTATGACCTCGAGGGGGTCTGGAGAGATGCCCCGGTGATCTTTGCCGAGAAAGAGCCTTGCGCCCCCCGGCCCGCGGGTGAGAAAAACTGAATGCGACTGTTGATGCTGCTGGTGGGCAGGACCCGCGATGCGGCCTGGCAGAAAAGCCAGGAAGAGTATCGGCGGCGGATAGACCGCTATTTTCGCTGTGATGTCCGCGAACTGAAGGAGGAAAAACCGGGCCGCAATGAGCTTCCGGCGGCATATTGCCGGCGTCAGGCGCCCCGGCTGCTGGCAGAATTCAACCGTGAACCGGGTCTGAAACTGTTGCTCGATGAACGGGGTCCGGCCCGGACGAGCCGTGAATTTGCCGCTTTCCTGGCAAAACTTCTGGGGGCCGGCCACCGCAACCTGGTTTTTTTGTGCGGCGGAGCCTTCGGCTACGATGAGTCGTTGCGCCAGGCGGCCGACCACCTGGTGGCGCTGTCGCCCCTGACTTTTCCCCATGAACTGGCCCGGGTGCTGCTTTTTGAGCAACTCTACCGGGCCCTGACTATCATCCGGAATGAACCTTACCATTATTGAGCGATCGTGAAATAATAATTTTGAACCCTAACCCTTGGAACTAATCTTATGTTGTATCGACTGATTTTCTTTATTGGCCTGCTGGTCCTGCTGGGAGCTTCCTACCTGGTCTACCTTAACCCGACCGAAGCCACGGTGGTGCTCGCCCATGGCGTCAAGATCAACGGCAGCATGCCGTTTTTTCTGCTCGTGGCCGTGGCTCTGGGGGGCTTTGCCAGCGGAGTTTTCTTCACCCTGATGGCCCTCAGGCAACAGGTGGCAAATTTTTTCCGGAGCCAGCGGGAAAAACGTTTCCGGGCCGCCCGCCAGGCCCTGCTCGACGGCATCGAGGCCGGTTTCAAGGGCGATACCAAGAAGGCGGCTTCCTGTTTGAACAAGGTTTTGAAGATCGATCGAAAAAATGTGGAAGCCACCCTGGCCCTGGTCCGGCTCTACCTGCGCGAGGCCCAGCCCAAGCAGGCCTTGAAGATAGTCGATGCCGGACTGACCCATAACCCGGAAGATCCCCGTCTGCACTGGTATCGGATCCAGGTTCTCAAGGAACTCGACGATTCCCTGCGCATGACCAACCAGCTGCTCTATATGAAGGCCCGCTATCCCCGCAACCGGGCCCTGATGAAGATGCTGGTCGAGCAGTTCGGCAGCCGGGGCTACTGGCGCGAGGCCCTCGAGGTCTGGCAGGAACTCAGCAAGAGTGAATCCAAGGGGTCGAAAGAGCGGGAAAAGACCTTCCAGGGGATTGCCAACTGTGCCTACGAACTGGCCCGCCAGCAGTGGCTGGCCGGCAGCCGGGATGCCGCCCAGGCCTCGTTGAAACTGGTCTTCGACTATAACCGGGAACATCACGCCGCCTGGCTGCTGAAGGCCGAGATGGAAGAAAAACCGGCTGATGCCCTGAACTACCTGCGCAGCGGCTTCTGGAAAAAGCCCAACAGTATCTATCTGCTGGAAACCGAACGCATCCTGAGCGAAAGCGATCCGGAAAACAGCACCTCCAAGATTCTCAAGTTTTACCGCAAGGTCCTGGCCCGCAATCCCGAATATCATCCGGCC
>WFRT01000350.1 GCA_015486445.1 Pseudomonadota bacterium
CTTCCCGACCCCGTCAAGACCCGGCTTCCCCGCTTCCTCGGCTATCTGCTGCTGGTCCTCGTACTGCTGGCCGCGGCCGGGGGCAGTTTGTCGGCCAGCCGCCGGGCAAAGGCTTCCCCACGGCCACCGCGGGCCGGGGCCGGTGAAAATTCCTGGCCCAGCAGAGAACGCAAACGGTGGTCGATCGCAACCAGCCGCCGCCAGTCCCGGGGGCCGGTTTCACCGGCCAGGAGCTTTGCCAGGCTCTCCCGGGGTGTTTCCGGGGCCGGTTTTTCGGCCGCGGGTTCGGTTTTGGGCGCTCGCAGAGCGAGATAGACGCCGAGGCCGCAAAACAGCGCGGCGAGCAGGAAAAGGATGCCGAGATAGCTTGCCGCCGCCACCCGGCCGGCATGGGTTGCGGGGCGGGGCGGCAGCGGCGGGCTGTTACGTGGGACAACCAGGCTCACCCTCGAGGTGGCGATGGCCGGCTGGAGGGCCGCGACCTTGACGGTCAGGGCGCTGGCGACCAGATCGTACAACCGGGTTTTGCCCCCGGCATCCCGCCGCCGGCCGACCAGCCGGGTGGGCTCGATCCTGAAGGTGCCGGGAGCGTAAAGGCGCAGTGTTCCCCGCAGGTTGAGTTCTTTTTTGCCAACGGCCTGCCGGCGGCTGAAAGGAGCAAGGGTTGAGGAATAGAGTTCCGGCGGCAATCGGTCGGGCCGGACTTCAAGCCCGGCCAGGGAGCCGTCGTCGAGATCGACCCCCGGGGCCAGTTTAATTTTCAGGGTAAACGGGATGGGGTCGCCGATACGGCCGCCGGCCAGATTTGAGAAGACCTGCACGATGCCGGCCGGGGTTTCGTTTTCGGGGCCGGAGGCGGCCGCAAAACCTCGCCCCGGGCCCGGGGCGAAACAGAGGAAAAACACCAGCAGCAGGAGAACCCGCCTGCAAATCGTTTTTCGCAATAATATGTATGGAACTGTCTGTGTCATGTTATCCGGCCGCCAGGCGGTTGATCATGGCCACGTAGTCGTCGCCGGGGGTAATCACCGTGGCGGCAATTTCCAGGCGCCGCAGGCGTTCTCTGAAATCTTCCAGAAAGTCGGCCATGCGGCGGTTGTAGGATTTCCATCTGGCCAGGTCGAGGAGATATTCCTGGTCGTTTTCCGGGTTGCGGCAGGCCAGCACTCCCTTGAGTCCCCGGGGCAGTCTTTTTTCGTGGTCTTCCAGCAGTTGTACAACCATAACCTCACTGCCCGGCACCACCAGGTCGGCGGGCCGGGTTTTTTCGAGAAAATCCGAGATGAAGAAAACCAGTCCGGCCGGGGCCCGGGTTTGGAGGAAGGCGGCGGCCCGGCCGGCGACAAAGGTTTTCCCCTCTTCCGGATGGTGCCGGGCCAGGGCCGAGGCCAGGCTCAGCAGGTGCTCCCGGCCGACCCCGGGCGGAAGATAAAAAACCGGTCTTTCAGCCCAGAGCAACAGGCCGCAGGGGTTGCCGGAAGAGATCGCCGACCAGGCCAGCGAGACGGCGATCTCACAGGCCAGGGCCGCTTTCCGGCCGCAGGACATCGAAGTGCTCAAATCGCAGACCAGGAGCAGGTTGAAATAACTTTCACCCAGGAACTCCCTGACATAAAGTTTGCCGGTCCGGGCCCGGGCAGGCCAGTCTATTAGTTTGACCGGGTCGCCGGGAGCCATCTCCCGCAGGGAGTCGAATTCGTAGCCGCTGCCGGGCCGTCGGCTCGGCCAGGCCCCGGGGAGGTAATTGTCAACCGGCCGGCGGGCGGCAAGCTCGACAAAACGGCGGCGGGCAAAAAGCCGGGAGGTGGCAGCGACCTGTTTTTTTTTGCTGGCGGTCATAAAGGCTCGGCCTTTTTTTGGTTTCCTTGGCAAAGGGTTTAAAGCGGGGGATCGTAACTATTCATCCAAATACGGGGTCGGGCGCGGCTTTTCTTCGCTAGGCGTTAAGATTTCTGTTTTTCCTTACGCTTGCTCCGCCCGCATTGCAAAACTCGCTTACGCTCAGACAGTTGC
>WFRT01000351.1 GCA_015486445.1 Pseudomonadota bacterium
CGTCGTAAAAACTCTTCATCTGCTGCGTTCCCCTTCAACCTTCGTCACTGCGGCGTACCGTATGTACGCCTCATTCCTCAGGTTTCGGGCGCCTTGCATATGAAGCTTTTTACTTAGCCATCGAATATTTTGACTTTTTACGAGTTTGTCATGAATAATGCAAGAGTAGATCAGATAATCGACAGACACGGGGCCGAGCCTTCGGCCCTGATCCAGATCCTGCTGGAGGCCCAGAGCGAGCACCACTGGCTGCCCAAGGCGGTGCTTAAGCGGATTGCCGAAAAACTTTCCGTGCCGCTGACCCGGGTACTGCATATCGCGACCTTCTACAAGGCTTTCAGCCTGGTACCCAAGGGTCGTCACGAGGTGCACATCTGCATGGGTACTGCCTGTCACGTGCGCGGCGCCCAGCGGGTTCTGGACGCGATCCAGGATTTGACCGGGATCAAGGCGGGGGAGACCGATGTCGACCTCAAGTTCAGCCTCGAAACGGTCAACTGCCTGGGCTGCTGCGCCCTGGGACCGGTGGTCGAGGTTGACGGCAAGACCTATGGCAAGGCGACGCCGGCCGAGATGGCGGGCGTACTTAAAAATTACGAGTAGGATAACAAGTTATGTCGCGCATCAATTCACCCGCCGAGCTGGCGGAGTTAAGAGAAAAAATTCTCGCTGTCCGGGATGCCGGTAAATCCTGCATTACCCTGTGCGCCGGGTCCGCCTGCCAGTCTTCGGGCAGCGGGGAAGTGGCCGAACGCATCGAGCAGGAACTGGAGAGGCTGGGGCTCAAGGATGAAATCGAACTTCGCACCACCGGTTGCCACGGTTACTGTGAACGCGGTCCGATCATCGTGGTGCATCCCGAGGAGACCTGCTACCTGCAGATAACCCCCGACGATGTACCCGAGGTTGTGAGCGGGGTGCGGGATAAGAGCGTGATCGATCGGCTGCTGTATGTCGATCCTGAGAGCGGGGAAAAAATCGCCCACGAGAAAGAGATTCCTTTCTATAAAAACCAGAAGAGACTGGTGTTCGGCTCCAACGGCAGCCTCGACCCCAAGAGTATCGAGGACTACCTGGCCCTGGACGGCTATGCCGCCCTGGCCCGGGCGCTTTCCGGGATGAGCCCGGTCGAGGTGCTCGAAGAGGTCAAGAAGGCGAACCTGCGCGGCCGCGGCGGCGGCGGTTTCCCGACCGGCCGCAAATGGGAGGAGTCGCGCAAGGTTGAAAGCGACATCAAATATGTCATCGTCAATGCCGATGAAGGCGACCCCGGCGCCTACATGGACCGGGCCCTGCTCGAGGGCAACCCCCACGCCGTTCTCGAGGGCCTGATCCTGGGAGCCTACGCGGTCGGGGCGCGGGAAGGCTATGTCTATGTTCGCCAGGAATATCCCCTGGCGGTTGAAAATATCAATCTCGCGATTCGCGAAGCCGAGGCCTATGGTTTCCTGGGCGATAACATCATGGGGTCGGAGTTTTCCTTTAAGGTTTTCGTCCACCAGGGAGCCGGAGCCTTCGTCTGCGGCGAGTCGACAGCCCTGATGACCGCCCTGGAGGGGCGGGTCGGCGAGCCGCGCCCCAAGTACATCCGCTCGGCGGTCAAGGGGTTGTGGGAAAAACCCAGCGTACTCAACAACGTCGAGACCTGGGCTAACGTGCCAATGATCATAAATCAAGGGGCCGACTGGTTTACCCAGTACGGTACCGAAGGCAGCAAGGGGACCAAGATTTTCTCCCTGGTCGGCAAGATCGTCAATACCGGCCTGGTGGAAGTTCCGATGGGGATGACCCTGCGCGATATCATTTACAAGATCGGTGGCGGCATCCCGGGCGGCAAGCGGTTCAAGGCGGTTCAGACCGGCGGGCCTTCCGGCGGTTGCATCCCCGAGAGCCTGCTGGATCTCGAAGTCGGGTTCGACGAACTCTCGAAAGCCGGCTCGATGATGGGTTCGGGCGGCATGATTGTTATGGATGAAGATACCTGCATGGTTGATGTCGCCCGCTATTTCATTGAGTTCCTGACCGATGAGTCGTGCGGTAAGTGCGTGCCCTGTCGCGAGGGGTTGCGGCAGATGCTGATAATCCTTACCCGGATTAC
>WFRT01000352.1 GCA_015486445.1 Pseudomonadota bacterium
CGAGTTTTGCAATGCGGGCGAAGCGAGCGCGAGGAAAAACAGAAATCTTAACGCTTAGCGAAGAAAAGCCGCACCCGACCCCGTATTTAGCTGCATAGTTACGCTTTGCGTAATATTTTTTAACGAGGTTCAGACATGCCTATCTATGAATACCGTTGCGACGAGTGCAACCACCAGTTCGATGTTTTTCAGAAGATAACCGAAGATCCGGTCAGCCAGTGTCCCGAGTGCGGCGGGCCGGTCCATAAACTGGTCTCCCGGACCACCTTCGTGCTCAAGGGCGGCGGCTGGTACGCCACTGAGTACGGCAATCGCAAACCCTCCGGAAACGAAAAGAAAGCCTCCGAAGCCAAATCCGAAAAGAAAGCCTCCGCAAGCAAAAACGGCAAAGCCGCGGCTGCCTGATATTGGTTTGAAGGCTGCTGCCGGAACCCGGGGCGGGGAGCGGTTTTTGAAGCCCGTCTAGTGGACGGAGCGGTAGGAGAGCAGGTACTCGAAGGTTGCGGTCACGGTCAGGGTTTCAGTGTTCATCCTGTCCGGTATCGGGGGAAAGGGCGAGGCGTTGCGAATCGCCCGGACCGCCTCCTGGTCGAGCAGGCCGCTGCCGGAGGTGCGCAGGATATTGACACTGGCCAGAGAGCCGTTCTTGTTGATAATGAAACGAATCAGGAGCCGGCCCTGGATGCCGGCGCGTCGAGCCGCGTAGGGGTATTCCCAGACCAGCTCGATTTTTCGTTTCAGGGCCAGGTAGTATGAGTGAAACTTGTAATCGAGGGTGTTTAAAGAGATCTCGGTACTCCGCCGGAGCTTGTTCGGCAGGTGCGGCCGGTTCGGTCCCGGCGGCGCCGGCCGGCTCCGCTGTTCCTGCTCGTACTTGGTCAACTCGTTAAAGGTCGGAAACAGCTTCTTGAGATTCGGCTGGACCTTTTCTGTCGGTTTCGGCATTTTTTCCCGTGGAGTCTTGGGCTTGACCTTGGGCTTTTCCACCGGTTTCTTGACGGTTTTCCCGGCCACCGGGATACCGCTGCGGCTTTTGTAAGTCGGGGTCTTGGGCTTGGCCTTGGCGGCAGTCTCCTTTTTCGGGGGAGCCGGCTTGGCCTTGGGCTGGGGTTTGACCTGGGGCCGGGGTTTGGGCGGCTTGGGCCGGGCCTTGGCCCGGGGCGGCGCACTCTCCTCGACCCGGGTCTCCTGCTTGGTTTTCTGGTTGCGATCGGCCAGGAAGCGGGGCTTTTTCGGCGGCGGCTTGGGCGTGGGCTTCTTCTTCGGCTGCGGGGGCAAGTCGACGATCTGGACCGGAATCTGGCGGGCCTGTTTTTTTCGCAACTCTTCCAGGGCCTTGGCTGACGGCTGCCAGTAGCGGTAGTGCCAGGCCAGCAGCAGGTGCAACAGCAGCGACAGCAACAGGAAGATAAGCAGGTAGGGAGGCTCTTTTTTTTCCGGCAAAGGTTCGGCTTCTTTAAAAGATTGTAAGGGAGTCGAAATCGGTCTAATATGTAAAAAATCCGGCGCCCCGGCAGGATCCGCCGGTTCCTGTTCTCCGGGTTTCCCGGGCCGGGCGCAACTAACTACCCTATCGATTTATTAAAAGTCAAGTCGGGCATGATTATTTTTGTCTAATTACCGAGTCGCTCAGTACCCGGGAAAAGATTTGACGGCAGGAGGATCCTCAAGGTATATTATGGCCGATCTTTTCCCCCGCTTTATCCGCTACCTCGCGGCCGAACGCCAGCTTTCTCCGCATACCGTCCGGGCCTACCGGGCCGATCTCGGGCAGTTAAGGGAGTTCCTCGAAAGGGAGTGCGGAATGGTTTTCCCGGCCGGGGGCGACGCCAAAGCCTGGGCCGGGGTGCGGGAGTCCCACCTGCTGCGTTTCGTGCGTGAACGGATGAAGCTTGACGAACCCGCCTCGGTGAGCCGGAAGGTGGCGGCCTTAAGGACCTTTTTCGGCTACCTGGTCAATCGCCACGGTTTCCGGAAAAACCCCGCCGCCCTGTTGCGGGCCCCGCGCGGCCGGCGGCACCTGCCGGTCTACCTCGAGGAAGAGGAAATCGACCAGTTTCTCGAGATCGAGGGGGCTGGCGAGCTCAAGCTGCGGGATCGGGCCATCCTGGAAATGATGTACGCCTGCGGCCTTCGGGTTTCCGAGGTGGTGGGCCTTGACCGGGGCAATGTCGACTTTGCCGGCGGGGTGGTCAGGGTGCTCGGCAAAGGCCGCAAGGAGCGGCTGGTACCGCTGGGAAAGGTCGCCGCCC
>WFRT01000353.1 GCA_015486445.1 Pseudomonadota bacterium
GAGTGCCTGGACAACTGGGCGAAAGCGGACCTCGGAGAGCGGATCTGGCGCCGGGACCCCGGGGTCTGGCAGCCCGGAGCCCGGCCGGACGAGGCGGTTCCCGACCTCAGCAACCGCCTGGGCTGGCTCGACCTGCCGGAAAAAATGACTTCCCGGGCGGCGGAGCTGGAAAACTATGCCCGGCAGACGGCGGCCGCCGGGTTTTCCCGGGTGGTGGTGCTCGGCATGGGCGGCAGCAGCCTGATTGCCGAGGTCTGGGCCGAGGTTTTCGGCCCGGCCCCGGGTTTTTTGCCGCTGACCGTTCTTGACAGTACCCACCCGCGGGCGGTGGCCGCAGCGGCCGCCGCCGCTCCCCTCGAAAAGACCCTGTTCCTGGTCGCCAGCAAATCGGGCGGCACCCTTGAAACCCTCTCTTTCTGCCACTACTTTTACGACCGTCTGAGTTTTCTCAAGGCCGCTCCCGGGGAAAACTTCATCGCCCTGACCGATCCCGGCTCCAGGCTCGAAAAGCTGGCCACCGCAAGGGGATTTCGCAAGGTATTTTCCACCCCGTCCGAGGTGGGCGGGCGCTTTTCGGCGCTTACCGAGTTCGGCCTGCTTCCGGCGGCCCTGCTCGGCCTGCCCCTGTCCCGGATCCTTGGCCATGCGGCTGAGATGGCCGCCGCCTGCGGGCCCGGGGTGGCGGTCGGGGAGAACCCGGCCCTGCGGCTGGGCGCCTTTCTCGGCAGCCTCGGCGCGGCCGGCTGCGACAAGCTCTGCCTGGCGCTGGCCCCCGCTTTACGGCCCTTTGCCGTCTGGCTTGAGCAGCTGCTGGCCGAAAGTACCGGGAAACAGGGGCGCGGCCTGGTGCCGGTGATCCTGGAAGGGGATGAGGCGGAGTGGTTGCCGGCCGCCCGGCCAGCCGACCGGATGGGCCTTTTGCTCAGCCTCGAAGGCGATGACTGCGAAAAGCTCGAGCGGTGCTGGGAGAATTTTGCCCGCTGCCGGGTGCCGGCGGTCCGGCTGACACTGTCGGAGCCGGCCGCCCTGGGGGCGGAAATCTGGCGTTTTGAAATGGCCACGGCGGCGGCCGCGGTCGAGATGGGGATCAACCCTTTCGACCAGCCCGATGTCGAGTCCGCCAAGATCCGCGCCCGCCAGGCGATTAAGGCCCGGCATGAGCGCGGGGTTCTGCCGGTGCCGACCCGCCTGGGGCCGGAAAATGAGGGCGTGGAGTTCAGCGGCAGCCCCCATTTTGCGGGGGCTGCCGATTTGCGGACGGCGCTGTCTGTACTGCTTACGGCCGGTCGTCCGGACGACTACCTGGGCCTGCTTGCCTACCTGCCTAGGCTTCCCGGGGTTGGTGAGGCGATAGACGGGCTGAAAAACTTTCTTAAAGATCGATGCGGGCTGCCGGTTTGTGTCGGTTTCGGGCCCCGCTACCTTCATTCCACCGGCCAATTGCACAAGGGCGGGGCTGATCATGGCCTGTTCCTGATGCTGGCCGGCGACCTGGAGCATGACCTGCCCCTGCCCGGCGAGGAGTTTGGTTTCGCGACCCTGATTACAGCCCAGTTCCGGGGTGATTTCGAGGCCCTGGTCGGAGCCGGCCGCCGGGTGCTGCTGCTCGAAGGAAAATCTTTATCTAGCCTGGAACTAGTCGAGGTGGTACGTACATGCCTGGGTGAGCCTCGATGAAGCGGTCGGAGGCGTTGGTCCTGGCCGGGGACATCGGGGCGACCAAAACCGATCTCGGCCTTTTTTCATGTTCAAGGCCGTCGTTGCCCCCGACCGCCGTTGTGACGACCACTTTCGCCAGTCGCGGGGCGGACGGGATCCTCAAAAAAACCCGGGAATTCATGGCCCGGGAAAAGGCGTCGGGAAGGGTTGTCACCGGTTGCTTCGGGGTTGCCGGCCCGGTTTCCGGCGGGCGGGTCAGGGCCGTCAACCTGGGACTTGAACTGGAGGAAAACCAACTGGCCGCCGACCTGGGGGTGCCCGCAATAACCCTGGTCAACGATCTTTATGCCACGGCCTATGCCCTGGCCCGGTACGGGGATGACGGAGTGGAGATCCTGCAGGAAGGAGAGCCGAGCCGGCCGGCCGGTGTGGCCGGGGTTCTGGCTCCGGGCACCGGCCTCGGGATGGCCCTGATCCAGAAAACTTCCCCGCCCCTGATTTTTGCTTCGGAGGGAGGGCACTGTGATTTCGCCCCCCGCAACCCGGTCGAGCTTGAACTCTGGCAGTGGCTGGGAAAATGTTTTGGCCATGTCAGCCGCGAACGGCTGCTTTCCGGCCCGGGCTTGTGCAATATCTACCGTTGGCTCAAGGGCCTGTCGCCGGAGTCGGGCTGTAGAGAAAGTGCTGCCATGGTGGTTGCGGCGGCCCAGGTGGGGGAAGACAAGGCCTTGCGGGCCCTGGACATCTTTACCGGGATCATGGGGGCCGTGGCCGGCGACCTGGCCCTGCTCGGCCTGACAGCAGCCGGCATCTACCTGGCTGGAGGGATGCCCCCCCGGGTGCTGCCCTTTCTGCGGCGGGAGCTGTTTCTGGCCGCGTTTCGCGGCAAGGGCCGACTCTCCGGCTGGCTGGAACAGGTTCCGGTCAAGCTGGTACTCAATCCCCGCACGGCGCTGTTCGGGGCGGCCCTGATTGCCCGGGACGGGATTTGAGGCCGTGGCCTAAGGTGGTGGTGGAGCGGCCTTTTTCAGCTGGCCGCGGTACCGAGGTCGCGGGCGATGACATCCTCTATGATTTCCAGCATGGTTTTTCCTTCCCGGTAGGGAACCTTCAAGTTGGCGTGCATCTTGTCGGTGGCGATCAGTTCGGTATCGTTGCCGACCAGGGCCCATCCCTTGCTGTTGTAAGTCAAAACCAGGCTCTCCTCGAGCTGGTAGCGTTTTGCCTGTTCTTCGCTCATGTTTTCATCCTGCCTTTCCTGTTTGTCTCCCCGATTGCGCTGTAACCCCTTGTCAGAGATTTTTATTGGTAACTATTCAGCTAAATTCTATCTCCCCTTTTTCAGGAGGGGGCGGGGGTGGTTTTTCAGAGCGGTTTCGGAAAGATTTCGTCTTTTTTCCCAGCGAGCGGGAGCCCATAAGCATTGCAACTGTCTTAAGCGTAAGCGAGTTTTGCAATGCGGGCGGAGTGAGCGTAAGGAAAAACAGAAATCTTAACGCCTGGCGAAGAAAAGCCGCGCCCGACCCCGTATTCGATTGAATAGTTACTTTTATTGTAGCGATTGTCCGGAAAAAGTGCAAGCCGGTAAAATCCCGGCCCGCAAAAGGGCGGCCCCGGGTTGAGTTGTCGGCGGGAACGTGTTACTGAACAGCCATGCCAGTAAAACACCCAGCCCGCTTTGTTTTTTGCCTGCTGCTCTGCCTGCTGACGGTCAGACCGGTGGTTTTCTCCGGCCGGGTTTTCGCGGCCGAAAAAAGGGCTGCGATTCCTTTTCAGCCGGATGACGACCTGGAAGCGGTGCGCCGAAAAATCCGGCTCAACGGTTATCATTTTACAGTCGGGCGCAACTGGGTGGTGGCGCTGCCGGGCCCGCAGCGGGAGCGGATGCGGAGTCGTCGCCCGCCCCTTAGGGCCCGGAGCCGGGCTGATCTTGCCACGGTCGATCCCGGCCCGGTGGCCGCTTTCCGGGGAACCTCCCTGCCCGCCAGTTTCGACTGGCGCGACCGCAACGGCCGCAGCTACATCGGGCCGGTTCACAATCAGGGCGACTGCGGCAGCTGCTACGCCTTCGGGGCCTGCGCCGCGGCCGAGGGCAGCTACAATCTGGCCGCCGGCCTTTACAATTTTGCCTGCATCGACTTTTCCGAAGCTTTTATCAGTTTTTGTCTCGATGATCTCTACGATGGTTTTGAAGGCTGTGTCGGTTCCGACTACGATTACCAGGAACTCGATGCGCTGGTGGCACACGGAGTCTGCCTGGAGAGCGCTTTTCCTTATAGTCCCGAGGTCCACGAATGCCGACTGCAGCCCTCCCCCCGGTTTTTTCGTTTTCGCGCCTGGTACCGGGTGCCCTGCGGCGACATTGAACTGATCAAGGCCGCAATCTATCATTTCGGGGTGGTTGACGCCGCGGTTTTGACCAACCGGGCCTTTGACGCTTACCAAAGCGGTATTTATGAAGATACCAAGGTGGAGTGCCGGGCCGAGCCCTGTTTTTATGCTGAAACCGATCATGTGATTTCCCTGGTGGGCTGGAATGACAACCAGGGCGAGGGCTACTGGATATTACGCAATTCATGGGGACGGTCCTGGGGCGAGGAGGGCTATATGCGGATCAAGTATCGGGCCGCCCATGTCGCCTGCGCCGTTTGTTACCTGATGCCGGAGATGCCGGAGGAGGTTCCCATCGACCAGCCGCCCGGGGTGGCCGGCTGGCTGCCCCTGCTCCTGGGGCGGTAAACCTTATTCGTCAGGCAGGATGTTACCTTAAGATAAGGAGAGATTGTTTTGCGGTTTGGAAATAGAGAAGGCAAGAAAAAAATTTCGGCAACCTGGCTGCTGGCGCTGCTGTTCGGGCTGGCGCTTTATGGCTTATGTCCGGCGCCGGCCCGGGCCGCGGCCGACTGGTTTACCTGCCGGGTCAATCTCAGCGGCCCGGGCGGCGAACAGGTTCTAATCAACCTGACCGACCTGGCGGAGAAGCCGGCTTTTGTCGACAAGTGGTTCCTGGTGCCGGATTCCCAAGCCCGGGAGATGCTGGCCGTGGCCCTGACCGCGATCAACGCCAACCGCCGTGTCCTGGTCCAGGTTGACCTCGAAACCGGACAGCCGGAACCGCTCCTTTTAGGTTTTTACCTGATGTCCCAGCCGCTGGAGGTGTCGGCCGCCGCCCGGGGCCCGGTAGAAAAGCCCTAGAAGCGGGCCGCGATCGGCATTCTCCGGCCGCAGCCGAAAGCCTTGCTGGTGACCTTGAGTCCGGGCGGCGCCTGGCGGCGCTTGTACTCGTTGCGGTTGACCGCGTTGATGATCCAGGTGACGATTTCGGGCGAAAAGCCTTCCCGGTCGGTAATGGTCCGGGCGTCGAGGCCGTGGTCGATGTAAAGTTCCAGGACCCGGTCGAGAAGTTCATAGGGGGGCAGGGAATCCCGGTCTTTCTGGTCCGGTCTGAGTTCGGCCGAGGGTTCCTTGGTCAGCGTGGTTTCGGGGATGGTTTCCCGGCTGCGGTTGAGATGGCGGGCGAGTTCATAGACCATGCCCTTGGGTAGATCGGAGATCGGCGCCAGGCCGCCGCTCATGTCGCCGTAGAGGGTGCAGTAGCCGACCGCCATTTCACTCTTGTTGCCGGTGGTCAGAAGCAGCCGGTCGAATTTGTTGGCAATGGCCATCAATAGGTTGCCGCGGATGCGGGCCTGGATGTTCTCTTCAGCCAGGCCCGGTTCGGTATCCTTGAACAGGGGGGCCAGGCTTTCCAGGTAGGTGGAAAAAAGCTTTTCGATGGCGATGATGTCGAAACGAATGCCCAGGTTGGCCGCCAGCCGGCGGGAGTCGCTGACGCTGCCGCCGGAAGAGTAGGGGGAGGGCATGGTGATGCCCCAGACCCGGTCGGGGCCCAGGGCCTGTACCGCCAGGGCGCAGGTCAGGGCCGAATCGATGCCGCCGGAGAGACCGATCACGGCCTCGCAGAAACCGCATTTTCTGAAATAGTCGCGAATGCCCAGCACCAGGGCCTCCTCGAGCTGCTGCATCGGCAGGGGCGCCGTTCCGGCCGGCCGGGTTTCGCTTTCCGGTTCCCGGCGCAGTTTATCAAGCTCGCAGTACATGAGATGTTCGCGGAATTGGGGAGCCTGGTCCCGGATCCTGCCCCCGGCGTCGATGGTCAGGCTGTTGCCGTCGAAAATGAGTTCATCGTTGCCGCCGACCTGGTTGACCATGACCAGCGGCAGTCCGAGATGCTGGCCCTGGCGGGCCAGGATTTCCGCCCGGAGCTTTTCTTTGCCGAGATGGTAGGGGGAGGCCGAGAGGTTGATCAGCAGGGTGCCCCCGAGTTCTTTAAGGGCCGCCAGCGGGTTGAACTCGTAGCGGTGGGGCAGGGGGGCGTGTTCTTCGTTCCAGGCATCCTCGCAGATCGAAAGCCCCAGGGTTTCGCCCCGAAACGGGAAAACTTCAAGTTTGCGGGCGGGTTCGAAGTAGCGGCTTTCGTCGAAAACGTCATAGGTCGGCAACAGGCTTTTGGCCTGGGAAAAAACCACCTGTCCGTTTTCCACCAGGACGGCGCTGTTGAAAAGCCGGCGGCCGCCGGCCAGCCGGTTGCGGGTCACGGTTCCGGTCAGGATCGCGGTGGCCGGTCGGGTGGCTGAGAGCCCGGCAACCTTTTCCAGGGTCCGGTCGCAGCGCTCGATGAAGGATTCCAGCTCAAGCAGGTCCCGCGGCGGGTAGCCGGTCAGGAAAAGCTCCGGCAGCACCAGCAGGCCGACGCCGTTGCCGGCGGCTTCGGCCAGGACCTTTTCCAGCCGCGCCAGGTTTCCCTCGAGGTCGCCGACCGTGGGATTGAGCTGGGCCAGGGCGATCTTCATGGCAGCGCCGCAATCGGCGGCAGGGTGATTACCCGCCCCAGGGCAACCAGGACCAGGGAGTGGCGCAGAAGGCCCCGGCTGATCATCTTTTTGACCTCATCTTCTTTCGCCTTGAGAATCACGATGTCCTCCCCCGCGTCGAACTCGGTTTCGTGCCGGCGGACAACGCCGTCGACGAACCAGTGGTGGCAGAGGTTGTCAAGGATTGCCGGGTTGGGTTCGGAGGCCCCGAGATAACTCCAGTTTTCCCCTTCAAAACCAGTTTCCTCCCGGAGTTCGCGACGGGCCGCGGCGGCGTGGCTTTCACCCGCATCGACAATACCGCCGGGAATCTCGATGCTTACCTCGCCGCGCCCGAAACGGAACTGCTTGACCAGCACAATCTCCTTTTCCGGGGTGCGGGCCACGATGTTGACCCAGTCCCGCGATTCGAGCACCAGGCACTTAAGGCGGTGCCGGTTGCGGGGATTGATCCGCCAGTCGAAGCGGCTTTTGAAAACCTTGAGATCGGGGCCCGGTTCACTCTTTTCAAGTTCCCAGGGCCTGAGGCTGTCGTCTGCTGGTTTCATAGTGAGGCTGAGCTCTAAAACAGGGTTGGCTGTCGGGGCTGGCCGGACTCGATGCCGGGGAAGCGGATTGGGTATTTGCCGGTGAAACAGGCGTCACAGAAGCTGTGGTTGGCGTCGACCGCATCGTTGAGAGCCCGGGCGGTGACGTAGCCGAGCGAGTCGGCGGTGATGTAGCGGCGGATGTCTTCGACCGAGTGGCTCGATGCGATAAGCTCCATGCGGGTCGGGGTGTCGATGCCATAGTAGCAGGGGAAATCGGTCGGCGGCGAACTGATGCGGACGTGAATTTCCCGGGCTCCGGCGGCCCGGATCATCTTGATGATCTTGCGCGAAGTGGTGCCGCGGACGATCGAGTCGTCGATCACCACCACCCTTTTTCCTTCCAGTACGCTGCGGACTGCGTTGAGCTTGATCTTGACCCCGAAGTGGCGGATCGACTGGCTCGGCTCGATAAAAGTGCGGCCGACGTAGTGATTGCGGATCAGCCCCATTTCCCAGGGCAGGTTGAGTTCCTGGGCGTAGCCGATGGCGGCCGGGATCCCGGAGTCGGGCACCGGGATCACAATGTCGGCCTCGACCGGGTGCTCACGGGCCAGGACGCGGCCCAGCTCTTTCCTGATTTCGTAGACCGTGTCCCCGAACAGAACGCTGTCGGGACGAGCGAAATAGATATGCTCGAAGATGCAGTTGGCTGGTTTCCGCGGCGGAAAGGGGTGGTAGGATTTGAGTCCCTTTTTTGAAATCACGAGGATTTCACCGGGTTCGACCTCGCGGACGAATTCGGCCTCGATCAGGTCGAAAACGCAGGTTTCCGAGGCCACCACCCAGGAATCGCCAAGGCGGCCGAGAACCAGGGGCCGGATGCCGTGGGGATCGCGGGCCGTGATCAGCCGGTCGTGGGTCATGAAAAGCAGCGAGTAGGCCCCGCTCACCCGCTTCAGGGCGTAGGCGATGCGTTCGATCAACGACTCTTCGGGATACTGGGCGATCAGGTGCATAATCACCTCGGTATCCATCGAGGACTGGAAAATCGCCCCCTTGCTGACCAGGTCGTGTTTGATCTCTTCGGCGTTGACCAGGTTGCCGTTATGGGCCACGACCAGGGTGCCGTGGGCATAATTGATGAGAAAGGGCTGGCTGTTGTTGAGCAGACTGGCCCCGGTGGTCGAATAGCGGACGTGGCCGATGGCGAGGTTGCCCTTGAGGCGGTCGATAGTCTCCTTGGGAAAGATGTCCGAGACCAGCCCCATCGCCTTGTGGGAGTAAAATTCGTTGCCGTCAGTCGAGATGATGCCGCCGCTTTCCTGGCCCCGGTGCTGCAGCGCGTAGAGGCCGAGGTAGGAGATGTTGCTGGCTTCAGGATGGTTGAAAACGCCGATTATCCCGCACATGGATGCCTCTTGTTTGCCTGGGGGTCCGTTGCCGACGACTGCCCGACACAAGTCAGGTAAGTAACTATTCAGCCAAATCCGGGGTCGGGCGCGGCTTTTCTTCGCTAAGCGTTAAGTTTTCTGTTTTTCCACGCGCTCGCTCCGCCCGCATTGCAAAACTCGCTTACGCTCAGACAGTTGCAATGCTTATGGGCTCCCGCTCGCTGGGAAAAACGACGAAATCTTCCCGAAATCGCTCTGAAAAACCACCTCCGCCCCCTCCCGAAGGAGGGCTGAACCCGGGGCCGGTGGCCGCTTATTCGGGGGCCGGGTACATGGTCCAGATGCCGCAGGGACAGACCGCTTCACAGAAGCCGCAGCCGATGCACTGGCTTTCGTCAACGACATACTCGTAGCCGCCGTCGGCGGTTTCGACCCGGCTGATGGCCCGCCTGAAGCAGGCCTCTTCGCAGGTCGCACAGTCGCGGCAGGTGCCGCAGGAAAGGCAGCGCAGGGCCTCGGTGTCGCCGTCCTCGGGGGCTTTCTGGCAGTCACGGTCGTAATATTCGGCCTTGATTCGGTTATAGTCGACCATCGGGGCCGAGTAGTCCGGGGGGGCGGTGTCGTCGAGGTCGGCGAGCAGGGCCTCGGCCGCCCGGCGCCCGGCGCCCAGGGCATGGGTGATCAGGCCCGGGGCTGTGACGTCACCGACGGCGTAGAGCTTTTCGACATTGGTTCGCCCCCTATCGTCGATGCTCAGGTAGCCGCGTTCACGGGCGACCTCGTCGGGCAGGTAGCCGAGTTCCGGGCTTTCCCCGATCGAAATCAGGACCGCGTCGGCTTCGAGGAAGCTGCCGTCCTTGAAGTAGATCTTTCCTTCCTGCTTGACGTAGCGGTCGGTGAACTTGGGATAGAGGATCCGGGTGCCGCGGGCGGCCGCCATCTGCTGTTCCTTGCCGAAACTGGCCGGGGCCTGGATGTCGACCGCGATCACCGACCGGGCGCCAAGGTTGTAGGCCTCGACGGCGATGTCCATGCCGACGTTGCCGGCCCCGATGATCACCACCTTCTTGTTCTCCATGCTGATCGGCTGGCGGTTGTTCAAGGCCTTGAGGAAGGTGATGCCGGGAATGACGTCTTCGTAGCCGGGAAAGGGGATCATCCGCGGCGCATGGGCGCCGCTGGCCAGGACAACGGCATCGTACTCCTGCTGCAGCTCGGTGAACTTCTGGCGGTCAATTTCGGTGCCGGTTTCGACCTCGATACCGAGTGCGCGGAAGCGGTCGAGTTCGGCCTTGAGGATGTCGCGCGGCAGGCGTTCTTCGGGAATGCACTGGTAGATCTTGCCGCCAAGTTCAGGCTCGCGCTCGAACAGCTTGACGCCGAATCCTTCGAGGGCGAGCTTCCAGGCCGCGGCGAGCCCGGCCGGGCCGCCCCCGATGACCGCCACCTTCTCGGGGCGCGGAGCCGCTTTGGCCGGGGCCGGGACTGCCTGGCTGAGGCTGCCCAGGTAGCCGATTTCAACCGGTTCACGCAGGAAAACGCCCCGGCTGCAGGCATCCATGCAGGGGTTGGGACAGACCTTGCCGCAGACCGTGGCCGGCAGCGGCGAGTAGTTGAGCACCAATTCCAGCATCTCCTCGAGCCGACCTTCGCGGAGCAGTCTCGTGCGGGTCTGGGTCGGAATGTCGGTCGGGCAGTTGTAGGCGCAGGGAGCGGTTTTTTTGTCGTTGTCCCAGCGGGGATAGAAACGGCGCTCCTCGCCGTAGGCGATGTAGGGGATGATGGTCCGCTCTTCGACCGGCAGCAGTTCACCGACAATGCCGCCCTTGCCGACTCCGGCCTCCCAGGTTTCCTCCCGGAACTGCGCCATCGGCAGGCGGCCGCCGGCCATGTCGTTGCGCTCGGTCGGGGTCAGGGCGACAATCTTTCTCCAGGCCGTACGGTCGGCGGTGAGTTCATCGTAATAGGATGTCCGCTCGATGGCCTCGAGATAGGGGGGCATGTTTTCAAGCAGCCACTGCCAGTCGTTGTCGGTCAACTCCTCGATCCGGCAGTCCTTTTCGCTCTGGCCGGTAACCGGGCCGCGAAAATAGATGGTGCCGCCGACCATGCCGACGCAGGGCCGGTAGCCCAGGATATTGTCGGGATGGCGGGGATTGACGCCGCAGACGACGGCGATGCCGCCGGCCTTGAATTCGGCGAAGGAGTCGCCGACATCACGGAAATACCAGGACTGGAGCGGGGCGAAACGGGGGTTGAACTTGGTCATCGTGTCGCAGCGGGCTCCGCCGCTGCCCTGGACGTAGAGAAGGCCCTGGGCGCCGGCATTGTGGGCTCCGTTGGTGACGTCGCCCAGGACCGTGATCCGGGCCCCGCAGTTGAGCCAGCCGACATCGTCGGAGCAGGAGCCCTTGACCAGGATTTCGGTGCCCATCATGCCCATGCTGCCGAGCCGCTGGCCCGAGGTGCCCTCGACGATGAGCTTTTTATCTTCCGGGGTCGGCCAGAGCCGGCCGCCGATGCCGTGCTGGCCGTCGGCGATGATCTTGAGCTCGCGCCGGCCGTTTTTTACCGCCGCCTGGATCTGCTCTTCCAGGTCCTTGGAAGAAACCCGTTTCCCGTTTACTATCCCGTAAATTTCATACATCGATTTTTACCTTGATGTTCAAGTTTGTCTGAAGTGAAACCCGGCTTATTAGCAGGCGTAGCTGATATCGAGCCGTTCGGCGATGTCGCGGTTGCTGACGCTGAGGCCGTCCGACATCCCGATCGGCAGCTGGGTGCTGCGGCCCATCGGGGCGAAAATCTTCTTGAGTTCGGTGTCGGCCGCCTTGAAGACGTCGACCACCCGTTCGGCCACCTTGTCGGGGTCGAGCCGCCGGTAGAGCAGCGGATTCTGGGTCGTGATGCCGCGGGGACAACGGCCGACGTTGCAGAGGTTGCAGCGGTTGCGCTCGTCACCGAGACAGCCGGCCGCGGCCTGCATGATGTATTTGCCGCAGTCGACCCCGGAGGCTCCGAGCATGATCATGGCGGCGGCGTTGGCGGCCAGCGAGCCGGTTTTGCCGACCCCGCCGGCGGCAAACAGCGGCAGGACGTTCTGTTTGCCGATCTTGACCAGGTTGAGATAGCAGTCGCGCAGGTTCGAGGCGATGGGATGGCCCATCTTGTCGACCGAGACATTGTAGGCGGCGCCGGTGCCGCCGTCCTCACCGTCAATCGTCAGGGCCGCGGCAAAGGGGTTGCGGGCCAGGTTGTTTAAGACCGCGGTTGCCGTCTTGGTGCCCGAGATCTTGGGGTAGACCGGAACCCGGAAACCGAAGGCCATCGACATCGAGGTGATCATCTTGGCGACCGCTTCCTCGATCGAATACTTGGTCTGGTGGGTCGGGGGCGAGGCCAGGTCTACCTTGGTTGGCACCCCGCGCACCTTGGCAATCAGGTCGAGCACCTTGAAGGCCATCAGCAGCCCGCCGTCGCCGGGCTTGGCCCCCTGACCGTACTTGATCTCGATCGCGGCCGGGTCTTCCTGCATCTCGGGGATGGCGTGGATGATTTCATCCCAGCCGAAGTAGCCCGAGGCGATCTGGAGAATGAAATACTTGAGGAAACGGGAGCGCAGCAGCCGGGGCGGCATGCCGCCCTCGCCGGTGCACATGACCACCGGAATGTTTTCGACCTCGTTCAGGTAGGCGACCCCCATCGCCAGTCCTTCCCACATGTGGGGCGAGAGGGCGCCGAAGGACATGCCGCCGATGCGGATCGGAAAGATTTCGCGGACCGGAGGGATGAATACGGTTTCATCAAGCCCCAGGGTGTCGTCCTTGACGATGATCGGCATCGCTTCGGGATCGAGGTTGCGTCCCAGCAGGGTGCGGATGTGAAACTCGTGCCGGCCGGCGTCGAGGGCCGGGTCGGTGAGCATCGAAATCCGGGTGAACTTGAGCTGGTCGAGGGTCGAGATCTCGGTTGAATTGCGCCGGCCGCCGCGTTTGTAGGGAACCCCTTTCTGGTTCTTGTGGAAGGCGAACTTGTGGGCCTCGTTGTATTCCGGGAAGATGGCGTCGTTGGGGCAGACCTGGGAACAGACCCCGCAGCCGACACAGTAGCGTTCGATGTCGGTGACCTGCCTGATGCCGTGGCCGACCTGGCGGACGGTCTGGGGCAGGGGCAGGCTGCCGTCGGAAGTGACCAGGCGCTGGACAAAAACCGCCGGCTCGATCGCCTTCTGGGGGCAGACCGCGGTGCACTGGCCGCAGCGGGTGCACTTGGCCGCGTCCCAGCTGATTATATAGGGCAGCTCTTTTAAGGTCAGTTGACCGTTGACATCGAGCCGTTCTTTTGATTCCATATCTTGATCTCCTTGGCGTCCTTGGCGATCATCGCCATATCGTATTTCATCGGGAAAACATCTTTACTGCGGTCACGGTCCGGCACCACTGCGTCGACCCCGCAGAGTTCCGACATCAGGGCGTATTTGCCGGGAGCCCCGCCAACCGCGCCGGGCCTGAGCTTCTTGGCGTCCTGGACCATGAAGACGGTACCGTCGATGTCGGTGCCGATAACGCAGTTGGGGCCGTCGATGGTCAGGGGGCGCAGGCACTTTTTCATCAGGCTGATGGCCTTTTTGTCAGTCCGGCTTTCCATTTCCCGGTCAAACAGCGGGGTGATGACATCCTTGTAATAGTGGAGCGGCAGGTTGAGCTGGTAACGCATGTAGTGGAGGATGTGGCAGAAGACCTCGGAGTCGCTGCGATAGCCGACATAGCCGGGAAAGCCGCGGCTTGTGAGAAACTCGCGGATCGGTACAAAGGCGGTGTTCTCGCCATTGGTCATGGTCGTATAGCCTTCGATGAAGAAGGGGTGGCAGGCGTAGAGGTTGATGGCGTAGTTGGTGTTCTGCCGGCCCTGGGCGAAGATGTTTTTAGCGACCAGGGGGTTGTCGTCGAGTCCGAAGAAAAGCCCCACTTCGAGAGGATCGCCGACCTCTTTCAAGGTGATCAGGTCGGGCCAGAACGAGAAAATGATGATCGATTCATCCTCAAGTCCCATCTCCCGAAGTTCGAGGCGGGTTTTCAGCAGCAGGTCGTTTTTGACCTTCTGCCCGGCTTCCTTGGCCCAATCCGGGTATTCGTAGGCCCGGACAAAGTAGAAGCCGCGTGACTTGAGGCCTTTCTGCTCCTTGATTTTGGGGTCCCAGAGATGCTTGGTCTTGAAGCCGATGCTGACCATGTATTCATCCATGGTTTTCAGCCCCTTTTCGGTGCAGATGCCGGAAAGGATCGGGAACTCCTTCAGGTCTTCGAACTCGCCGCCGAGGTCGCGCAGAACCAGCCCGAGACCGGAACCGTCATGCCCCTCTTTCATCGTTTCCAGGGCCATGATATTTTCCATCGGGGAAAAGTAACTGTCTGAAATTATGGCGCTTAGCCGACACATTGTGATGCTCTCCTTGGGGAAGTTAGGCTTGGGCGGAAAAACCGGCCGGGAAAAAGACGACCCTCTATAGTGGGTTTTGCAGCTTTTGTCAATTGTGATGGTGCTGAAACCGGGTCGCCGCCGTCCTTTTCCAGGCCCAGGTTTTGCCGCTTGGTCGTACCCCTTACCGGTTGTCGACGGGAAAGGAGGGGTTTTCCCTGGTGAAATCGCCGCCCGGACTCAGGGCGTAGAGATGCCGGGGATCGCGGCCCGACAGGAGCGCCGTCGGCCCGGCGCCCGGAGCGCTGCCGGCCAGGGCGGCGAGATGCCGCAGTTCGACCGGGAACAGGAGGGTAAAAAGCCGGCTGCGGGTCCGAGACAGCAGGCTGCCGAGGGAGCCGGACCTAAGATCCCGGTTCTGCCAGTAAACCGTGTGGTCCGGGGTCAGCCCGACCCGGGCCGCGGCCGCGGCCACGGCATCGGCCAGGGGCCCCAGGTGGTCGACCAGGCCCAGGGCCTTGGCCTGGCGGCCGCTCCAGACTCGGCCGCCGGCCAGCTTTTCGACCTCGGTGATACTTTTTTTCCGGCCCGTGGCAACGATGGTGAGAAAGCGCCGATAACCATGATTGACGCCGAGCTGGAGTATCCGGGCTTCGGCCGCCGGCAGGGGACGGGCCGGGTTCAGGGCCCCGGCCCGGGGGCCGGTGGCGACCCCGTCGCTGTGGATGCCGAGCTTGTCCAGGCTGCCGACAAAGGTGGGAAAGGCGCCGAAAACCCCGATCGAGCCGGTCAGGGTGGCCGCTTCAGCCCAGATTTCGTCGGCATCGACCGCGATCCAGTAGGCCCCGGAAGCGGCCATCGGGCCCATCGAAACCACGATTGGCTTGCCGGCGGCCTTGAGTTCCAGGATTTCCTGGCGAATGGTTTCCGAGGCGGTCATGCTGCCGCCGCCGCTGTTGATCCGCAGGACCACCGCCTTGATGTCGTCGTCCCGCCGGGCCCGGGCCAGCAGGTCGGCCAGGTCCTCGGCTCCGATCCGGTAGTCGGGCTGGGAACCGGGCACGATTTCGCCCCGGGCCATGATTAAGGCGATCTTTTCCGGGGTCGGCGATTTCCGGTAGGAACGGGTCTGGTGGTCGAGGTATTCGTCCATCGTGATCTTGGCAAAATCACGCTGGTCATCGGCCTCCGGTCCGGCCAGGCCGGCCAGGTAGCGGCGCCACTGGGGCCGGGTCATGAGCCGGTCGACGAGACCGGCGGAGCGGGCCGTGACCGCGGCGTCGCCCCGCTTGTCGGTCAGCAGGCCTTCATAGTCGTCGAGGTAGCGGGAAAGGGTGGCCGCCGTCAATTTATTACGGCGCCCGGAGAAGATGAAATTCCTGGCGCTTTGCCAGAGGTCTTCGAGCAGGGAGCGGGTGGCCCGGCGGTCGGCCTCCGACATGTCGTCCCGAATAAAGGGCTCCAGGGCCGACTTGTACTCCCCGGCCCGGAAAAGGTGAAACTGAATTTTCAGCTTTTCCAGGGCCTGGCGGCCGTAGAGGCGGTAGTACCCCAGTCCCTTCAAGCCGATCTCACCGAACGGATCGAGGATGATTTCGTCGGCGTGGCAGGCCATCAGGTACTGGTTCTGGTCGTAGCTGTCGCCGACCGCAATCACCTTCTTGCCCTCTTTCCTGAAAGCTTCCAGAGCCCGGCCGAGAGTCAGGGCCTGGCTCAGGCTGACCCGGTCGATCTGTGAAGGGTCAAGCACGAGAAGCTCGATGCGGGGGTCGTCGGCGGCCAGGCGAATGGCGTCAAGCAGGTCCTGCAATGGGGTTTCCCGGATTTCATCAAGTTTGTCGCGCAGGAGAATCTCCCAGGGGTTGGTCAGGGGAGCAGCTTCGCTGATGGCCCCGACCGGCCGCAGCAGAAGGGCGGCCTGTTCGGGAAGTTCGGTCGGGGTTTCACGGGCGGACCAGCTGACAATCAGGATTGCCAGGACCAGCAGAAAGAGCAGGTTGGCGACCAGCGAGCGGGTAAAGCTCAAGGTTCGCCAGAGAACCCGCAGGAGGGTTTTCAGCAGGGAGAATAATTTTCGCATCCCAGGCTCTTACCGCTATTGCCGCTTTCCTGTCAAGGGACAATAGATACGGCCCGGATCCGGTTTTTTCCTTTCATTCGACCACCGGCTCCTCCTCGATATGCCGGAGCAGGATCTCGCCGCCCCGGAGGATGTGGTCCCGGACCATTTTCTCGACCAGTTTCTCATCGCCGCTCTCCATGGCGTCAAGCATTTTCTCGTGGTCCCGGACCTGGACTTCCGGCATCCTGGGAATCCGCAGCAGCATGCGCCGGTAACGAAGGAAGTTGTCTCTTAAGGATTCGATCAGGGTGCAGAGCCTGCTGTTGCCGCTGCTCTGGTAGATGACATCGTGGAATTCGGAGCTGTTTTTGAAAAAGTTCTGCAGGTCGTTGGCGGCCAGGTAGCGCCGGGCCCTGTCGTTGATCTTTCGCAGCCGGGCGATGGTTTTAGGGTCGCGGCGCGCGGTTGCCAGGCAGGCGGCGTAGCCCTCGAGCACGCTGCGCACCCCGATGATCTCCTTGAGGTCGCTTCGGGTCAGGGGTTTGACCACGTAACCTATTTTCTTGCTTTGCTTCAGGAACCCTTCCTGTTCGAGCAGCTGCAGGGCTTCGCGGGCCGGGGTCCGGCTGACCCCGAAGCGGGCCGCCACTCTTTCCTCCTTGAGGACCTCGTGGGGCCGGATTTTCATCGCCAGGATGTTTTTTTTCAGCTCCGCGTAGATCAGCTCTTTTTTTTTCGGGACCATGGCTGCGGGGGTCTGTTTGTTATTTCAGGTACTGCCTGGCGATGGTGGTCTGCAAAACCTCGTGGGTGCCGCCGCCGTAGAGCAGGAAACGGTTGTCGCGGTAATAGCGCTGGACCGAGTATTCCATGGAATAGCCGTAGGCGCCGTGGATGCGCATCGCCTCGTCGCAGGTTTTGCAGGCTGACTCGACGGTGAAGTACTTGGCCATCGAGGCCTCGTTGAGGCAGGGAATCTTTTGGTCGATAAGCCGGGTCACCTTGTCGACCATCAACTGGCCGGCCTCGAGGTTGACGGCCATGTTGGCAATCTTGGCCTGGATCAGCTGGTTTTTGCCGATCGGCCGGCCGAACTGGACCCGTTCCCGGCAGTAGCGGATCGAATCGTCCATGGCCGCCCGGTGCAGGCCGAGGGCCAGGGAGGCGGTCATGATCCGGATTTCGGCCAGGATTGTCAGCAGGACGTCAAGCCCCCTGCCCTCCTCGCCCAGGCGGTACTCTTCAGGCACGTGGCAGTCGTTGAAATAGATCTCCGAGAGGGTCGAAGAACGGGTGCCCAGGCAGTCGAATTTGCGGCTGTGGGAAAACCCCGGGGTATCGCTGGGAATAAAGAAGAACATCAACCCCTTAAGCCCTTTGTCGGGGTCGGTCTGGCACAAAACGGTGTGAAAATCACCCTTGGGCCCGTTCGTCGACCAGGTTTTCATGCCGTTGATAACGTAGCCGTCCCGGGTTTTCCGGGCCCGGGTCCGGATGTTGCCGAGATCGGAGCCGGCCTCCGGTTCGGTAAGCTGGAAGGCGCCGATTTTCTCCCCCCGGAGAGCCGGGAGCAGGTACTTTTCGTGCATTTCTTTGGTGCCGTAGAGGTAGAGGCCGTTGGTTGCCATAAGGCACTGCATGGCGGTGGTCGCGGCCAGGCTCAACAGCCCCCGGGCCAGTTCCTGCATGGCGATGCAGAAGAGCTCGGTGTTGCCGCCGGAGCCTCCGACCTCTTTAGGGTAGCGGAGGCCGAGGATGCCCATGTCGGCCAGCTGGCGGAAAAGATCATCAGGAAATTCTCCGCTCTCGTCGATTTCGCGGGCCCGGGGAACAACCTCCTGGTCGACGAAGCGGGCGATGGTCTGCCGGAGCAGTTTGCGGGGATCGGATCGTAACATCTAGACCTCCGTCAACCGGGCGATCATTTCCGGGATGATGCGGTGGAGATCGCCGACGACGCCCCAGTCGGCGATCTCGAAGATCGGCGCTCCGGGGTCCTGGTTGATGGCTATGATATAACGTGAATTGAGCATCCCGGCCCGGTGCTGGACGGCCCCGGAGATGCCGCAGGCGATGTAGAGTTCGGGCCGCACCGACTGGCCGGTCTGGCCGACCTGGCGGTCGGCTTCGATCCACCCCTCTTCGACTGCGATCCGGGTTCCGGCGATTTCGGCGCCGAGTTTCCGGCCCAGGTCCCGCAGCAGCTTAAAGCCCTCGGCACCCCCGGTGCCCCGGCCCCCGGCCACGATAATCCGGGCTTCCTGCAGGCGCACCCGTTCCCGGGCCTGTTTGATGAATTCGAGCCGGGTGACGCCGGCCGGGGGCAGGTCGGCAACCTGGTAATCGATGATTTCGGCCCGGTTGCCGGAAAAGATTTCCCGGGCCATGACCCCGGGCCGGACGGTTGCCATCTGGGGGCGGGAGTAGCGGCTGGCGATGGTCGCCATGAGGTTGCCGCCGAAAGCCGGCCGGGTCTGGAGCAGGATCTTTTCTTCCGGGTCGATTTCCAGTTCGGTGCAGTCCGCGGTCAGTCCGGTCCGCAGGCGGCGGGCCAGGCGGGGAGCCAGGTCGCGCCCCCGCGGCGTGGCCCCGATCAGCAGGATGGCGGGACTGTAGGCGTTGATGACCTCCGCCG
>WFRT01000354.1 GCA_015486445.1 Pseudomonadota bacterium
GGCGTAGCGAGTGCTGGAAAAACAGAAATCTTAACGCCTAGCGAAGAAAAGCCGCGCCCGACCCCGGATTTGGCTGAATAGTTACTTTCTTTTTTAAGTTTCGGGCGTTGACAACGGGATGGGGAATTGCAAATTACAGGCCACCTGCACCTTCGCTCGACTCCGGCGGCGGCGGTTCCACCGGGCCCGAGTCGGGGGGGCGGTGGTGGAAATAACCCTTCCAGGTATCGATATCCCGGCGCCCGGCCCGGGCCGCGACCTCGACTTTGAGAGCGCCGGGAAAATGTTTCTGGATGAACGGGCGGATGCCGCTTTCACCGCTTAAGGATAAAATTTCACCGATATGCCGCGGTTTTACCAGGTAGGGATGGGCCGGCCGCCCGCTTTCGGCGGCGATCACCGGGACCGGGTCTGCGGACCGGCAGGAGCGGCAGATCCGGCCCAGCAACGGGGCGTCGACAAACGGCATGTCGCCCAGCAGCACCACGATGCCGTCCGGCCGGCGGCCGCTTTCCCGGATCCGGGAAAGCCCGGTGGTCAAAGAGTTGAACATGCCTTCCCGCCAGTTCGGGTTGGGGATGATTTCAACCGCGGCCAGGCGTTTTTCCAGGGCCCTGGTAATTTCCGCAAACCAGGCCCCGAGCACCAGGTTGACCCGGCCGATTTCCGGGGTTGCACCGAGGGTGTCAAGCAGGTGGCCGAGGATGGAGTTTTCCGGGCCCCAGGGCAGCAGCTGCTTGGGCCGGCCGAAGCGCCGGGCTTCGCCGGCGGCCAGGATCAGGGCTTCGATACGGGGCTTAGACACTTGCCGTTCCTCCCTTAATGGAAGTTGCCGGGTTGAAAAAACTCTTGGTAACTATTCAGCCAAATCCGGGGTCGGGCGCGGCTTTTCTTCGCCCCCTCCTGAAAGAGGGGAGATAAAGCGCCCGGAACCGGCGTCCGGCGGCCCCGCCGGTATAACAGGAAAAGGCGGGGGCGGCCAGAAAAAAGTAGGGCCCGACAAGCCTCTTTCGGGCCCCGGGCCGGGGGCGTTCCTTTTATTTATAACTTGACATAATTATCCCAATTTGCTAGCTGAAACGTTTCCCCGGGTCTGGAGAGATGACCGAGAGGCTGAAGGTGCACGCCTGGAAAGCGTGTGTGCGGGAAACCGTACCGAGGGTTCGAATCCCTCTCTCTCCGCCATGAGAATTTTGCCCGACATCTTGTCCCCATGGGTGATAACCAGGTCCTGTGCAACGGCGACGGCGTGAACCCCGTCAGGTCCGGAAGGAAGCAGCGGCAGCGCCGCTTGCCGTGTGCCGCAGGGGTGCCTGGTTATCACTCATGGGGACAAGTTTTTGCGGGCCCGGCGGCCGGAAAAGTTGACTCCGGGATTGGAATGAGGTGGATTTAAGGCGATGGCGGAAACCAGCTACCAGGTCCTGGCCCGCAAATGGCGGCCCCAGGCTTTTGCCGAACTGGCCGGACTCGAGCATATTGCCCGGACCCTGCAGAACGCGATCCGCCGCGACCGGGTCGGCCACGCGTTTATGTTCACCGGTTCGCGGGGCGTGGGCAAGACCTCGGCCGCCCGGATCCTGGCCAAGGCGCTGAACTGTGCCGAGGGCCCCGCCCCGGAGCCCTGCAACCGGTGTGACAACTGCCGGGCGATCACGGCCGGCACGGCCCCCGATGTCATCGAAATCGACGGGGCCTCGAACCGTGGCGTCGGAGAGATCCGCCTGCTGCGCGAGGGGGTCTCCTACCTGCCCCAGGCCGCGCCCTATAAGATCTATATCATCGATGAAGTCCACATGCTGACGACCGAGGCCTTCAACGCTCTCCTGAAGACTCTGGAGGAGCCCCCGGCCCATGTCAAGTTCATCATGGCGACGACCGATGTCCACAAGGTTCCGACAACCATTCTCTCCCGCTGCCAGCGTTTCGATTTCGGCCGCTTGAGCCAGGCCACGATTGCGGCCGCCCTGGAAGATGTCGGGGGCCGCGAGGGGCTGGTTTTCGAGCCCGGGACGGTTGATCTCCTGGCCCGCGAGGCCCGGGGCAGCATGCGGGACGCCTTGAGCCTGCTCGACCAGGTGTCGGCCTACGCCGGCGGCGAAATTAAGACCGAGGATCTGCGGGCCGCGCTGGGCCTGATCGAGGCTCGTCACTGCCAGCAACTGCTGGCGGCGATTGTCGCCGGCGATCTGGCGGCGGCGGTCAGCCAGATCGGCGCCTTGGAGCAGGGGGGGAGCGATCTCAAGGATTTTGCCCGGGAATTTCTTTTTTTTCTCAGGGACGCGCTGTTTATCAAGCTTTCCGGCCGGCTCGAAAAATTGCTCGGGATCAGCCCGGACGAGGCCGCCGAGTTGAAGCCCCTGGTCGATTCCCGGGAACTGCCGTACTGGCAGCAGCTTTTTACCCTCTGGCAGGAGCGTTATTCTGGGATCTACGTTGCTCAGATTCCCCGTTTGGCTTTGGAAATGGCGGTGGTCGAACTTGGCATGGCCCGGGATCTCAAGCCCCTGGATGAACTGCTGGAGCGGTTGGAAAGAGGGTTGGCGACGGGATCCGGAGCGGCGGCCGCCGCGGCCGGGATGAGCAAGAGAGTCTCTCCGACCCCGGTAAAAAAGAGTACGGAACAAACAGAAAAAAGTGATTCTGCTGCATCGAGCACGGCGCTTTCCGGGGCCCGGCCCCGGAACCGGGAACCGGCCGACATGCCGCCCCCGGCCCCGCCCGAAGCCGAACCGGCTTCCGGGCCGCCGGAAGACCTTCCCCCCTGGAAGG
>WFRT01000355.1 GCA_015486445.1 Pseudomonadota bacterium
AAGAAGGAGATGCTGCTTTCCCGGGCCGTGGGGCGGGAAACATGAGGGACTTTGCCGGCTCCGCGGGGCGGGTGGCCGCGCGGGCCGGGACGGGTTCCCGGAGTAAACGAACAGCAACCGGTGCCGGCGGCCTGAATGCTGCGGGCGGCCGGGTAAAAATTTTGCACAGAGGTGAAAATGGCAGCAAAAGCTAGTGGGGCCGCGGTCGCGGCCAAAGATGCCAAACAGACTGAAACCATGGTCAATTCCGATGACATCAAGAACCTGATTCGCCAGGGCAAGGAGAAGGGCTTCCTCTCCTACGCCCAGATCAACGAGGTTCTGCCGCCGGAGGCGGTGTCGCCGGAGAAGATTGACGAGATGTTGATTCTCTTTGCCGAAATGGGGATCGATGTCATCGACGACGAGAAGGGGGCCAAGCTTGCCGAGGCCGGGGAAACCCAGGCCAAGGACGCGCTCGGAACCGGCACCGCCGCGGTGGAAAGTTCAGCCGACCGCCATCACGACCCGGTGCGGATGTATCTCTGGGAGATGGGCTCGGTGCCGCTTCTGACCCGCGAGGGCGAGGTCGAGATCGCCAAGAAGATCGACGAGGGCGAGCGCGAGGTGGTCAAGGCCCTGCTCAAGTCGACCCTGACCATCAACACCTTGAACTACCTGGCCGAACTCCTGCGCAAGGAAGAGATCAACGTCAAGTACGTGAGCCGGGATATCGAGGAGGATGTCGAGATCGACGAGGAGATCGAGGAGACCCTGGTGACCATCGACGAGGAAGACGACGAAGCGGCCGAGGCCGATGTCGTGGTGACCGACGACAAGGACGAGGATCCCGAGGAGCAGAAGGGAGTGGCCGAGTTGATCGCCTCCGAGCAGGAGGAGGCCCGGGATGACGAAACCCTGGTCGAACGGATCATTGGCGGCATCGAAACCATCGCCTCCCTGTTTGCCGAAAACCGCAAGCTCCGCAACCGGCTCAAGCATCCCGACGCCAAGCTGCGGCGCTCCTCGACCGAAAGGAGCCGCCTGCGGGCCCAAATCAAGGCCAACGAGCGCGAGATCGTCATCCAGTTTTACGCCATCAAGCTGCGTCCGGCGGTGATGGAGGACATCATCTCCAACCTCAAGAGCTATGTCGAGATGGGCCGCAACCTGGAAAAGATGGTGGCCCGGATCGAGGAGCGCTATCAGCTCCGCCTGCGTTATTTGCGCTCCAGCTGCCGGGAGTGCCTCAAGGACGAGGAGAAGCGCCGGGTTTTCATGGAAAAGTACAACCTGGACGACGACAGCTTCGACGATCTCTGGTTCCGGGTCGACAACCTCTACAACAAGCTGCGCCGGATCAGCGACGAAACCGGCTTGAGCATCGCCGATCTCAAGCGTGCCGACCAGCAGATTACGATCGGTGAACGCAAGGCCGAAAACGCCAAGAACCAGCTCATCAAGGCCAACCTCCGGCTGGTGGTCAGCATTGCCAAGAAGTACACCAACCGGGGCCTGCAGTTTCTCGACCTGATCCAGGAGGGCAACATCGGCCTGATGAAGGCGGTCGACAAGTTCGAGTACCAGCGGGGCTACAAGTTTTCGACCTACGCCACCTGGTGGATTCGCCAGGCCATCACCCGGGCGATTGCCGACCAGGCCCGCACCATCCGCATCCCGGTGCACATGATCGAGACCATCAACAAGCTGATCCGGACCTCCCGGGTCCTGCTCCAGGAACTGGGCCGTGAACCGACCCCGGAGGAGATCGCCGAACGCATGGACATCGGTCTCGACAAGGTCAAGAAGGTTTTGAAGATCGCCAAGGAGCCGATTTCGCTGGAAACCCCGATCGGCGAAGAGGAAGACAGCCACCTGGGGGATTTTATCGAGGACAAGAAGGCCGTCAACCCGCTCGACTCGGTGGTCAAGGGCGATCTCGCGGCCCAGACCCAGCAGGTTTTGCGAAGCCTGACGCCGCGCGAGGAGAAGGTGCTGCGGCTGCGTTTCGGAATCGGCGAGCGCTGCGACCACACCCTGGAGGAGGTCGGCCAGGATTTCGAGGTCACCCGCGAGCGCATCCGCCAGATCGAGGCCAAGGCCCTGCGCAAGCTCCGCCACCCGAGCCGCAGCCGCAAGCTGCGAGGCTTTCTCGAAAGCTGATTTTTACGGGGAGTCCGCCGGCGGGCTTTCCTTTAAGGCGAGGATGTTTTCCCGGTAGTCGCCGGCGGCCCGGAAAACCGCCGAGCCGGCCACGAAGATGTCGGCCCCGGCGGCCTCGGCCCGGCCGATGGTCTCGGGCGTGATGCCGCCGTCGACCTCGATCAGCAGAGGCTTTTCCCGGTTCCGGGCCAGATCCCGGAGCCGGGTTATTTTTTTCAAGGCCCCGGGAATCATCCGCTGGCCGCCGAAACCGGGATTGACGGTCATCACCAGGACGAGGTCGAGTTCGTCGAGGATATCTTCGAGGGTTGCGGCCGGAGTTGCCGGGTTGAGCGAGACCCCGGCCTTGAGTTCGCGGGCCCGGATCATCTGCACCAGCCGGTGGAGATGGACGCCGACCTCCTGGTGGACGGTGATCAGGTCGGCCCCGGCCGCGGCGAAGGCGTCGATGTAGCGTTCCGGCTCGGAGATCATCAGGTGAACGTCGAACAGCAGTTTCGTGTGGGGTCTTAAGGCCTTGACGACGTCGGGGCCGATGGTCAGGTTGGGCACGAAGTGGCCGTCCATGACATCGATGTGGATGAGGTCGGCCCCGGCCGCGTCAACGGCCCGGATCTCCTCGCCGAGGCGGCTGAAGTCAGCGGAAAGAATCGAGGGAGCGATCAGGCGCATGGTCTTTTTTCCGGTGGCCGTCAAGCCCGTCAATTCTTGATGAACAGGGCGGCGAAAAAACCGTCCATCGGGCTCTCCGGCAGGAGCATGGTTTCGAGAAAGCCTTCCCGGCTGACGACCGCGGCGGGCAGGAGCTTTTCCAGCTCCGCCCGGCCGGCCCGGCGAAAGCCCGGCGCCGCCGTAAGAAAGGCGGCCGCCACATCTTGGTTTTCGGCCCGCCGGGTGGTGCAGGTGGCATAGACCAGCCGCCCGCCGGGCTTCAGATAATTAGAACAATTTTTCAGGATTTGCAATTGAATTGTTTGCAGGTTCCGGCTGTCGCCGGGGGTCTTGCGCCAGCGCAGGTCGGCCCGGCGGCGGATGACACCAAGCCCCGAGCAGGGGGCGTCGACCAGGATCGCGTCGTAGCCTTGGGGCAGGTCCGGGGGCAGGGGGGCGGTGAGATCCAGGGCCCGGGTCGTGATCGAGGAAAGGCCCAGGCGGCGGCTGCTCTCCTCGACCAGGGCCAGCCTTTCGGTGTCCCGGTCGAGGGCCAGAACCAGGGCCCGGTCAGCGCTCAACTCGGCCAGGTGGGTGCTTTTTCCGCCCGGAGCCGCGCAGGCGTCGAGAATCATTTCGCCCGGTTTCGGGGCCAGCAACTCGCCGATCAGCTGGGCGCCTTCGTCCTGAACCGTAAGCAAGCCTTCCCGAAACCATTTCCCCTGAAGC
>WFRT01000356.1 GCA_015486445.1 Pseudomonadota bacterium
CAGCTACTCGATGGCCGCGCTGGTTTCCCAGGCCGGCGGCCTGCCGCAGGTTTTCCCGATCGTTAAAGACCGGCCGGAGCTGATTCGCCAGGCCCTGGTCGAGGCCGCCGCTGGCAACGACATCGTCATCACCTCGGGCGGCGTTTCGATGGGGGACTACGATTTTCTCCAGGAGGTTATCGCCGCCCTGCCGGCCGCCGAAATCGTTTTCTGGCAGGTGCGGATGAAGCCGGGCAAGCCCCTGCTCTTCAGCCGCGTCATGGGTAAGCCGGTTATCGGCCTGCCCGGCAACCCGGTTTCGACGATGGTCTCTTTCGAGCAGTTCGTCCGGCCCCTGCTGCGGAAAATGGCCGGCTGGCCGGCATCTGAACTGCTTTTGTCGCGGGAGACCGCGATCCTGGAAGAGGACCTGCCGGCCGCCGGCGGGCGTCGCCACTATGCCCGGGGTGTTGCCCGGCGGGCTGCCGACGGCCGCCTGATGGTGCGTTCAACCGGGGCCCAGGGGTCCGGGATTCTCAATTCCATGGTCCAGGGCAACTGCCTGATCGTGCAGCCTCCGGGGCGGGGATTTGCCGCCGGCGAGGAGGTTGGCGTGGAACTGCTCGATTATTGAGGGAACGGGTTTCCGACAGACAACGGCGATGACGGATAAACCAAAGGTGGTGCTGATTTCGGGACCGACGGCAGTCGGCAAGAGTGCCGCGGCGCTGATGGCGGCCGAGAGGCTGGAAGGGGAGATCGTCAACGGCGACTCGCTCCAGGTCTACCGTGGTTTCGACATCGGCACGGCCAAGCCGGACGCGGCCGAACGAGCCCGGGTTCCGCACCATCTTTTCGACCTCCTGGAGCCCGACGAACCGTTCAACGCGCTCGATTTCCAGGCCGCCGCCGACCGGGTGATCGGCGAAATCACCGGCCGGGGCCGGATTCCCCTGGTAGTCGGCGGGACCGGACTCTATCTCAAGGCCCTGCTCTTCGGTCTCTGCGAAATGCCGCCGGTCGATGCCGGCCTGCGGTCTGAACTCGAGTTTCGGCTGGAGCGCGAGGGAGCCCCGGCCCTGCATGAAGAACTGGGCCGCCGCGACCCTCAGATGGCCGCCCGGCTGGCCCCCCGCGACCGGACCCGGGTGCTGCGGGCCCTGGAGACGGTGATCTCCACCGGCAAAAGCCTGGCCTGGTACCAGGAGCGGCACCGCTTCACCGAGCCGCGCTTCCGTTTTCTCCATCTCTATCTCGAGATGGAGCGGGCGGAACTTTACCGGCGGATCAACTTAAGGGTTGAAAAAATGCTGGAAAAAGGCCTGGTGGAAGAGGTCGAAAAGCTGCTTGCCGGGGGCTGGGATCCCGATTTGAAGCCCTTGAAAAGCATCGGCTATCGCCAGGTGGTCGACTACCTGGCCGGCCGCCTGGACTACGACGCCATGGTCGCCGATATCCAGCAGGCCACCCGCCGCTATGCCAAGCGCCAGCTTACCTGGCTGCGCCATGACCGTTTTGCCCGAGCCGTGCCGGCGGTGGACGCCGACCGGATCACCGGAATGATCCGGGAATTTTTTGCCGTCCCGGAAAAGGTCCCCAACCCGTCAGTCGCCAAGGTGTTCGATCATGTATAAGAGGATGGTCACCTTTTTCAACGAATCGGTGGCCCAGTTCCGCTCGACCGAGCATGTCTTCATGGTCATCGTGGCCGTGGTCATCGGTTTGCTCGGTGGTTTCGGGGCGGTCGGGATCCAGTTCACGATCAAATTTTTCAGCCGTCTTTTCTGGGGCACCGGGGAACTGCACCTGGACTATCTGCTCCAGGTGCCGATCTGGATGAAAGTCGGAATTCCGACCGGCGGCGCTTTGCTGGTCGGGGCCATTGTCTACTTTTTCGCTCCCGAGGCCAAGGGCCACGGGGTGCCCGAGGTCATGGAGGCGATGGCCCTGCGCGACGGCCGCATCCGTCCCCGGGTGGCCCTGGCCAAGCTTCTGGCCTCGTCGCTCTGCATCGCCTCGGGCGGTTCGGTGGGGCGCGAGGGACCGGTTATCCAGATCGGTTCCTCGATCGGTTCGACCGTCGGCCAGTTTCTCAAGGTCAATCCCCAGCGGACCAAAATCTTCGTCGCCTGCGGGGCCGCCGCCGGGATTGCCGCGGCCTTCAACGCGCCGATGGCCGGGGCCCTGTTCAGCGTCGAAATTATCTTAAGCGACTTCGGCGTCGCCCAGTTCAGCCCGATCGTCATCTCCTCGGTCATGGCGACCGTGGTGTCGCGCCATTTTCTCGGTGATTTTCCGGCCTTCACGGTGCCGGTCTACCACCTGGTCAGCCCGCTCGAACTCTTTCCCTACGTCGTTCTCGGCCTGTTGTCCGGCCTGGCGGCGGTGCTTTTTACCCAGGTGCTCTGCTTCTTTGAAGATTTCTTCGACGACCGCTTAAAGATTCCCGGGATCGCCAAAAACGTTATCGGCGGCTTTCTCCTGGGGCTGCTGGGACTGCTCCTGCCCGAGGTTTACGGGGTCGGCTACAACAGCATGAACCTGGCCCTGCTCGGCAAGCTCTCCTGGATGGTGATGCTGGCCCTGGTTTTCGCCAAGATCCTGGCGACCAGCCTGAGCCTCGGTTCCGGGGGCTCGGGCGGGATTTTCGCCCCGTCGCTGTTTATCGGGACGATGACCGGCGGTTTCTTCGGCGATCTTGTCCACATGGCCCTGCCGACCCTGACCGCCACCTCCGGGGCCTACTCGATGGTCGGCATGGGGGCCGTGGTCGCCGGCGCCACCCACGCCCCGATCACCGCCATCCTGATCATCTTCGAGATGACCAACGACTACAAGATCATCCTGCCGCTGATGATTGCCACGATCATCTCGACCCTGCTGGCGACCAAGCTCAACAAGGAGTCGATCTACACGATCAAGCTGGTGCGCCGCGGGATCGACCTTTTCCGGGGGCGCGAACTCAACGTCCTGCGCCGGCTCAAGGTGGCCGACCACTGCAACCCCAAGCCCCAGATGATTTCCCCGGGGCTCGGTTTCCGCCAGATGCTCGAGATGGTCGTCAATTCGCCCAATACCTCCTTCTACCTGGTCGACGGCGATGGGAAATATATCGGCGTGATCTCGCTCCAGGAGGTGCGCCAGGCGATTCTCGATCAGGATGAACTCAGTGATCTGCTGGTCGCCCTCGACCTGGCCACAACGGCGGTGCCGACCGTAACCGTGGATACCGACCTCGACCAGGTGATGAAGCTTTTCGGCCATACCGACCAGCCCGAACTGCCGGTCCTGGACCCTGACAGCGGCCGCCTGCTCGGCGCCATCAGCCACCGCCGGGTGACCGAAGCCTATAACCGCGAGATCATCAAGCAGAGCGTCGGTTCCGAGCTTTCTTCCTCGATCGGGGTCCTCGACAAGGTTGAAACCATCGACTTTATCGACGGTTACGCCATGGCCGAGGTCCGGGCCCCGCAAAGTTTCATCGGCTGCAGTCTCAAGGAGATCAACATGCGTTCCCGCTTCGGTCTCCAGGTGATGATGATCAAGCGGCGCTGGAGCAACCCGGACGGGGTTGTCGAAACCCGCCAGCTGGTGCCCGGCCCGGATGATGTCATCCAGGACGGCGACCGGCTCGTGGTGCTCGGCAAGAATGAAAATATCGAGGTGTTGAAAAGTATGTAGGCCAAATGTCTATCCCCGGCGCTTGCACCGGGGGCCGGGGAGAAGTGGAAAGCTATGGATAACGAAATCAGGATCGAGATTGTCCGTACTCGGGCTGCGGCCCGGCTGCCGCGTTACATGACCGAGCAGGCGGCCGGCATGGACCTCTATGCGGCCGGGGACGAGGCGGTGGTCCTGGCGCCCGGAGAGCGGGCCCTGGTTCCGACCGGGATCAGTATCGCCCTGCCGCCGGGTTTCGAGGCCCAGATCCGGCCGCGCAGCGGCCTGGCCCTTAAACACGGCGTTACCCTGCTCAATTCCCCCGGGACCATCGATGCCGACTACCGGGGTGAGATTGCGGTTATCGTCATCAACCACGGCCGTGAGAGTTTTACCGTCAAACCCGGGGATCGGATTGCCCAGATGGTGGTCGCCCCGGTTTCCCGGGCCGCCTGGCAACCGGTCGCGGAACTGCCCGGCAGCGGCCGCGGCGCCGGGGGCTTCGGTCACACCGGGAAATAGGGCAGGGGAAAGCGCCGCATCATTTTCGCAAAAAGGACCAGGTAATCAATCATGTTCAGACAACGTCCCACGCTGGCCGAGATCGATCTTAGTGCCCTGTCGCACAACTACCGGGCCTTGAGTGACTGCGCCGGTCCCGAAGGCCAGGTTATTCCGGTGGTCAAGGCCGATGCCTACGGGCACGGCGCCCTGCCGGTGGCTTCCTGGCTGGCCCGTAATTTTACAATCCCGGCTTTCGCGGTGGCCACGGTCAACGAGGCCCGGGTTCTGAAAGCCGGGGGTGTGAGGGAGCCGATACTGATTTTGGGCCCCCTGTACGAGGAGGATTTCGAGCTTGTGCTGAAGGGGGGGATCGTGCCGGTCATCTGGGATCTCGAGACCGCCCGGCGGCTTTCGGCGGCGGCCTGCAGCCGGCAGAAAAAGATTCCGGTCGAGGTCAAGGTCGATACCGGGATGGGCCGGGCCGGGGTGCCGGCCGAGGAGGCCGTGGCCTTTCTTTTCAAGGTTGAAAACCTGCCCGGCTTAAAGCTTGGCGGCATTCTTTCACACCTGGCCGTGGCCGACGGAGAACGGGAGTGGGAGCGCCGTTATACCGACCGCCAGGCCTACGCTTTTGCCGAGATCTGCCGGATCTTCGTGCCCGAGGACAAAAAACGGGTGCCGGTCTGTCACCTGGCCAACAGCGCCGGGATCGTGCGCTACGAGTTTGCCGGCTGCAAACGGGCCCGGGCCGGGATCGCCCTGTACGGCGCCTATCCCGATGCCGGGCTTTGCGAGCGGATCGCGCTCCAGCCGGTGATGCGGGTGAAAACCGGGATCACCATGTTGAAAAAACTCGGGCCCGGCCAGAGCGTCAGTTACGGCTGCACCTACACGGCCCGGGAAAAGATCGTTGTCGCCCTGCTGCCGATCGGCTACGCCGATGGTTTCAACCGGCTGCTTTCGGGTCGGGGCGAGGTCCTGGTCCGGGGCTTTCGGGCCCCGATCATCGGCCGGGTCTGCATGGACTGGACCATGATCGAGGTTACCGACATCGACGGGGTTGAGGTCGGCGACGAGGTCGTGGTGCTCGGTCGCCAGGGGGGAGACGAAATTCGGGCCGAGGAGATGGCCGACCGTCTCGGCACCATTTCCTACGAGGTTTTCTGCAACTTCAGTCCCCGGGTGCCGAGGGTTTACCTCGATGGCGCGTGAACGCCGCCGCGGGGTCGAGGGCCGGGTCCGCCGTCGTCTCGGCCGGGCCCTGGCCGACTACGCCATGACCGCCGACGGTGACGAACTGCTTGTTGCCCTTTCCGGCGGCAAGGACAGTCTCGCCCTGTTCCACATCCTTGAGACCCGGAAAGCCTGGATCCCGGTCAGCTACCGTCTGCGCCCGGTGCATGTCAGTCTCGGGGAAGGGGGCAGCCGCAGGCGGGTTGCACACCTGCGTTGCCAGGTCGCCGCCCTGGGGCTGGAACTCGAGGTCATCGAAACCGATATCGGGACGCGATTGACCAGCGAGACCCTGACGGAAAGCCCCTGTTTCCACTGTGCCCGGTGGAAGCGCAAGGCCCTGTTCGATTTCGCGGCCCGGGAGAAGGTTGCCAAGATCGCCTTCGGGCACCATCGCGACGACCTGCTCGAAACGGCGCTGATGAACCTTTTCTACAGCAGCAACTTTTCCACCATGCGGCCCCGCCAGGAGCTTTTCTCCGGCCGCCTGACAATCATCCGGCCCCTGGCCTATCTCGATGAGGCCGATATCATCTCCTACTGTCGCCTGAAAAATCTGCCGATCGATTCCCCGCCCTGTCCCTTCCAGTCCGAAAACGGCCGCCGCCGGGCCATGCGAGAACTGCTCCGGCGGCTCGAGGCCGAGAACCCCCAGGTCCGCGACAGCATCTTTCACGCCCTCTGGAATGTACGTCACCAATACCTGCTGAAACGTCCGGGTACGGATTAATTCATTCCGGGCCCCCGCCCGGGCCGGTATGGTTCATGCAAAGAAGTTTCTTTTAAGGTTGTTGCCGTTTCATTTAATCCTTAGAAGAACCGAGGAAAATGAGTTTTCCCGCCCGCTATATCGGCCGGAACCTGCAGTTGCCCTCGCCGCCGCTGGTGTTGTCGCGGCTCTTGCAGATGCTGTCCGAGGACGAGGTTTCGACGGACGACTTGGTCGAAGTCATTCTCGAGGACCCCGGTCTGACCACCCGGATTCTCCAGGTTGCCAATTCCTCCTTTTACGGTTTCAGTAACAAGATTGAAACCGTGAGTCACGCGATTGCCTTGATCGGCAGCCGGGCCATCAGGATGCTCTGTGCCAGTGAGTCGTTTCTGGTGATCTTCCCGCAGCATGAGGGCAACTTCACCCTGATTTTCTATAAATATTGCCGCCACTCCCTGGCCACGGCCCTGCTCGCCAAGATTATGAACGAGGCCATGGCACTGCTGCTGGACAGCGAAAAGGTTTTCATTGCCGGTCTTTTGCACGATATCGGCAAGCCCGTGCTCTGGTATAATTTTCTCGAGCAGGCCGGTTTTTATCACGACCTCCGGGCCCGGGGCGTGGCCGAGCGGGATGCCGAGCGCCTGGCCTATGGTGCCGACCACACCGAGGTCGGGGCCTGGGTGGCCGGGGAATGGGGACTGGATAACGAGTTGGCCAAGACCATGGCCTGCCACCATGAAAACCTGGTGCTCAACGACTCCTATCAGAAAAATCCGAAAGACTATTCACTGACCGATATCGTCTCGCTGGCCAATATCTTGGCCAAATGTTTTCGCTTCAGGAACGGCAGGCTCGGGTTTGCCGAGGTCGTGGACCGCTTCATTCAGCACAAAATGCCTGGTCTGGACTGGAAAGAGGTGGCCGAAGAGTTTGCCGGCCAGGCTTCGCAGTACGGTTTCCGCCAACTCGAAGATGAAGCCCGGGAACGCAGTGCCCGCCCCTTCGACGGGGACGACCTGGGTTCGTGGAAAAACGGCAACCCCGACATCAGCGACGAACTTTCTCTCTGCCTGCGGACTGCTGCGAAAAGGGATCAGGCCGCCGGCCTGGCTCCCGGCAGCCTGTCGGGCGGCAACAAGGAACTTGACCATTAGATTCAGCCGGCCTCAATCTGCCGGGCCTGAACCCCCGCCTTAAGCTTTCTCCGCGAGTAACAACTATTCAGCCGAATACGACGGGTTCGGGTGCGGCTTTTCTTCGCTAGGCGTTAAGATTTCTGTTTTTCCTTACGCTCGCTCCGCCCGC
>WFRT01000357.1 GCA_015486445.1 Pseudomonadota bacterium
CGTGCCCGGGAACGGCCCCGGAACTCTACTATGGTTTGCTTGCGGCTCGAGGCCTGCTGCACCCGGGTGTCGATCCGGATCGGGGGCAGCACCAGGTCACCGTAACGTTCGCTCAGGGCGGCCAGCACCTCCTTGCTGATATTGACCCGCTGGTCAAAAAAGGTCGGCAGGACCCCGCAGACACGAACGCTTTTTTCAAAATATTCCTCGATCATCTTGAGATTCTCGAAAACCTGGCCGGCCCCAACCAGGGCCAGGTAGTCAACGCTGACCGGCAGCAGCAGTTCGTCGACATAAACCAGAGCGTTCTGACTCAGAATCGAGAGTGAAGGCGAACAGTCGAGAAAGACCACCTCGAGACCGGGAATCACCTCGTCGATTCCCTTTAAGGCGCGACGCAGGGCCTCTTCCCGCCGGGGCCGGGAAACCAGAATGGTCTCGCAGGCGGCCACGGTCTGGTCGGAGGGCAGGCAGTAGAGGTTTTCCCGGGCCTCGACCACGCAGTCGGCCAGGGGGCAGCCGTCGACCAGCAGGTCGTAAAGCCCCTTCGGATTATTGAACCCCAGGCTCTGGCCGACATTGCCCTGGGCATCGAGATCAACGACCAGGACCTTGCGGCCGGCCGCGGCCAGGCAGTGGGCCAGGCTGATAACCGTGGTGGTCTTGCCGGTGCCCCCCTTGAAATTCTGACAGGCTATCTTGCGCACTGCTGAAACCTCCGACCGGTGTCTGTACGGGGCCGTGAAAGGCTTGGCCCGCAAACCCGCCGGTTTCCAGCGGGTTTGCGGGTCTCAAGTGTTGCCGTGCCTTAACAAATGCCCTTTCTGGTTGTCAAGTTATTTCACCCCTGCAACCGGCCGCCGGGACGGGGCGAAAATCCGCGCCGGCAAAGAGTTCCCCGGCCACTCTAAACCCCGCCGTCGAAACGGTAGCCGACCCCGATGATCGTGCGAATCAGCACCGGGTGGTCGGGGTCGGACTCGATCTTCTGGCGCAGGTGCCGGATGTGGACATCGATCGCCCGGCTCCAGGAATAGAGCTGCCGCCGGCCCCACAAAACCTTGCGGATATCTTCCCGGGTCAGGACCCGGCCGTGGTTTTCGGCCAGCAGGAGCAGCAGGCTGAACTCCTTGTTGGTAAGTTCGACCGGGCGGCCGGCCCGGGTCACCTGGCGCTTGTGACGGTCGATGCTGAGATCGCCGAAAGTGAGCACCGGGACCGCGCCGCCGCGGCCGGTCCGGCGCCGGAGACAGGTCTTGATCCGGGCCTGAAGTTCGAGGAAAGCAAAAGGCTTGACCATGTAGTCATCCCCGCCGCCCTCGAGCCCCAGAACCTTGTCGGCCAGACCGTCCCGGGCGGTCAGCATGATCACCGGGAATTCACAACCCTCTTCACGCAGGCGCCGACAGAGCAGCACCCCGTCGATGTCGGGCAGGGTCAGGTCCAGGATCAGGAGATCCGGCGGCCGGCGGCGAATTTCCTCGTGGGCCGGCAGGCCGGCGGCGAAGGTCTCGACCTCGTAGCCGGCCAATTCCAGGTTGCCTCGCAGCACCTTCAGGATACCGGGGTCGTCGTCGACCACCATGATGCGGTGCCCGCTCTCCGGGTTAAGCTTGCTTTCCATCGCCGTCCTCGCTGCCTCCCTTTCCCCGGCGCCGCCGGCGCGGCAGGATTATGGAAAAAACGGTTTCCACGCCGGGCCGGCTGACAACCTTCAAAACCCCGCCGTGCGCTTCGACCAGGCCCCGGGCGATGGCCAGCCCGAGACCGCTGCCGGAGCGCCCGCCGCCCTGGTGGCCGAAACGGTAGCGGGTAAAGATTTCCTCGATCTCCTCGGCGGAAATCCCGATGCCGTGATCGATGACCCGGATCTCCACCTTGTCTCCACGGGCCGCCAGTTCGACCTCGACCCGGCGGCCGGCCGGGGAGAACTTGACCGCGTTGTGGACCAGGTTCATGACGATCTGGTTGAGGCGCCGGTAGTCGCCCGGGATAACGATCCGGGGCAGCTCCCCCCGGGGCGCAACCGCAACCCCCTTCTCCTCGGCCCCGGCGGCAAAGAGAATAATGACATCCTCGAGCAGGGCTTTGAGATCGATCTCCTCGATTTCCAACTCCACCCGGCGCAGGTCGATGCGGGCCAGGTCGATCAGGTTGTTGACCATCTCCACCAGGGTTTCGATATTGCGCTCGAGCAGCCGCAGGTAGCCCTGCTGGTCGGGTTCGCTGATCGTCTGCAGCAGGTAGTCGACCCCCCCCTGGATGGTGGTCAGCGGGGTTCTCAGCTCGTGCGACACGGTAGCCAGGAAATCGGTTTTCAGGGCGTCCTGCTGTTTCAGGCTGCGGTTGGCCTCGACCAGTTCGCGGTTGACCCGGCGCAGGTTCTCGGTCGCCCGGGCTACCCGTTTTTCCATGCCCCTGTGCTGGTCGCGGATGGTCCGGCTCATCTGGGCCAGGCTCTGCGACAGGGTGCCGAGTTCGTCACCCCGGGGCAGCGGCCGGACGACGGCGTTGACGTCGCGTTCGAACCTGCGCACCTGGCGATTGAGTCTTTTCAGGGGGCGAACCGTGAGAAAATGGTTGAGCAGGACCAGGACCACCAGGATCAGCAGGATGATCAAACCGCCGTCGCAGAGCAGGGAGCGATGCAGGGCGGCAATCCGGGCCTGGGCCGCGGCCGAGGGGATGATAACACTCAAACAGCCCCGAAGCTGGCCCTCCTTGTAGCCCTGGTAGAGGTGGCACTGGAGACAGGCCGGCTCGATGTAGAGGGCCTTGATATAGCGGAAAACCGGCTCCCCGTCGAGGGTCTGCATGAGACTGTATTCGTCCCGGCGGCCCCGGCTGAAAACCTCCAGGGCCCGGCGCTCAACCCCGTCGGGAGCGTTGTCACGGTTGATCAGGTGGGTGCTGGTCAGGCGGAAGCGGTAGAGACTGCGGGCGGCGGCATATTCGGAAAGCTCCCGGGTCACCATGGCCGGGTTGCGCAGCAGCAGGCGGCGGCCTTCGGTGGTTTCAACCACCCCGTGGGCGAGATAGGGATTGACCTTTTTGCCGGGCCGGGCGGCGACGTAAACCCCGCCCTGGTCGGCCACCCAGCTCCGGGTCAGAAGAATCTGCCGGCACAAAAACCGGGCCTGGCCTTCGAGCTGGGTCAGGATGAAATTCTTTTCGATTTCAAAAAGCTTGGTAAAACTGATCGAAACGACAATCAGAACCAGGCCGACCACGAACAGCAGGTATTTCCCCCCCAGCCCCGGGCGAAACCGTTTCACCAACCGCGCTCCTTAAATTATTCCGTTTTACTTTCGCCTCCGTTTCCGGCCGGGTTCCGCCGCTCCGGACCGGCTGTCGCCCCCCGCCGCCCGCAAGCGCCAGGGGGAATCCGGCCCAGTCAAGGCATATTAACACAGAAAAGACAATCTTAACACAATTAACTGAAACTTTACATCAACCGATGTTATATTCAGAAAAGGCTGAAACAATCATGACACGGTCATCCGGGCCCGGCCGGAGAGCGGCCGAACGGATAAGCCAGGCCGGGGAAACCGTGTTCAAAAGCGGGAATGGAGGTATATGGGCATGAATGAAAAAGAGGGCGGCGGCGGAGAGGTCAGCCGCCGGGATTTTCTCGCCAACGCGGCCATGACCGTCGGCCTGGTGGCTTCCCTGGGAACCGCCGGCTATTACGGGGTCCGCTACCTGGTACCCGAACCCAGGAAAAAGAAATTTGTCGATGTCCTGGTCTCCAGCCTCAAAGAACTGACTCCGGGGGCGGCCCGAGAGTTCATTGACGCCCAGGGACGCAAGGGCATTCTGGTCAACAACAACGGCAAGGTCAAGGCCTTCTCCAAGATCTGCACCCACTTAGGCTGCGAGGTCGAATGGCACGCCATCAAGAAGGAGTTCTTCTGCCCCTGCCACAAGGGCTACTTCGACGCCAACGGCAAAAATATCAAGGGACCGCCGCCCCGGCCTCTCGACGAATTCAAAGTCACGGTCAAGGATGACAATATCTTCGTCGCCCTGGAGGAGGTGTAGCTTATGGAAGACGTCAAAAAAACTGAAGCCTGGATCGACGAGAGCCTGCCGGTCGACTGGGGCAAAATCAAGGAAGAGGCGGTCGGCGAGATCCTGCCCCACCACATGAAACTGTGGTGGTACTGCCTCGGCGGAGTGCCGGCGATCATGTTCCTGATGCTGGTTATCAGCGGTATCATGATGGCCTTCTACTACGTGCCCTACCCCAGCGAAGCCTACGAAAGCGTGGCCCGGATCACCAACGACATCCCCTTCGGCTGGTGGCTGCGCTCGATTCACCGCTGGTGCGCCGAGCTGATGGTGGTTACCGTCTCGCTGCACGCCATCCGGGTTTTTGCCACCGGCGCCTACCGCCACCCCCGCGAATTCTGCTGGATTTCCGGCTCCGTCCTGCTCCTGCTGACGCTTGGCGCGGGCTTTACCGGCTACTCCCTGTGCTACACCCAGACGTCCTACTGGGCCATGACCATCGGCACCGGAATCGCCGGCAAGACCCCGATCATCGGAGATTTTCTCTCCCGCTTCATGCTCGGCGGAGACAGCATCGGCGAAGCCACCCTGAACCGTTTCTTCATCCTTCACGCCGCGATTATTCCCTCGATCATTTTCCTGATGATCTTCGTCCACATCGTCCTGATCCGTCTCCACGGAGTCGCGGAACATATTGTCGGCATGCAGCGGGAGCTCATCAAGGGGCTGTCGCGCGGGGATGAATAGGAGGAATGAGCTATGAGTGACAACAAACAACCTGAAGAAGAGGGCTACCGGTTTTTTCCCGATCACATCCTGACCGAGATCAACATCGGGCTCTTTCTCTTTTACCTCTGCTGCATCCTGGCCATCATCCTGCCGGTCGAGGTCGGCCAGAAGGCCAACCCGCTGGTGACCCCGGAACACATCAAGCCGGAATGGTATTTTTACCCGATGTACAAGTGGATCAAGATGACCCCCGAGGTGGTCGGACTCTTTTTCCCGATGTTCGTGATCGCCATCTTCATCTTCTGGCCGCTGGTCGACTCCCTGATCATCAAGCTCACCGGGAGCAAGGTCCTGCCCACCATCATCGGGGTCATCGGCATGGTGATCGTCACCTCCCTGATGATCATGGAGGCGGTGCCGCACTAGCCAGGGCTTTATTGCCTTTCCGATTTTAACAAAGATTTCAACCCTTTTCCCGGTTGATCAAGAAAATTTTTAATTTTTTCGCTCAGGAGAAGCAATCATGGATCTGAAAGCAAAAAAATGGCTGGTGTTCATCATGTGCATCTTCCTGCTGGCGGCCCTGTTCCTCGTCGCCCGCTACGAATCGGCACGTTTTGCCGCCAAGGTCGGCCTGCAGCCGCACAAAATTTTTGTCAGCGACGCCAGCAAACCATGCGTCGAATGTCACAAGCGCAAGGGGGTGGCGCCCAACATGCTGACCCAGTGGGAAGGCAGCCTGCACGCCCGCAAGGGAATTGACTGCATCCAGTGTCACAAGGCCGAAAAGGGCGATTTCGACGCTTTCACCTGCCCCGAATCGACGATCCTGGTAGCCCAGTTTCCGACCCCGAAAGACTGCGCCAAGTGCCACAAGGAGATCGTCAAGCAGTTTACCGAGTCCAAGCACGCCTTCCCGTTCTGGATCTACGCCAACGCCGACCGGGCGGTTTTCGAACCGATCATCGGCACCAAGCACGGCTGCGAAGAGTGCCACCAGATTACCAACATGTGGCCCGACGGCAGCGTCGGCGAGTGCGACGCCTGCCATCCCAAGCACAGTTTCTCGATCGCCGTCGCCCGCTCGCCCGAGACCTGCGGCGAATGCCACCTGGGCCCCGACCATCCCCATATCGAGATCTACAACGAATCCAAGCACGGCAACATCTTCCAGTCCATCCGCAACAAGGTCGACCTGAACTACCGCAGCAGCACCGACAAGCCGATTCCGATCGAGGTTCCGACCTGTGCCACCTGCCACATGGACGCCGCCCCCGGCGTCAAGGGCACCCACAACGTCAGCACCCGGCTGTCCTGGGAATCGCAGGCCCCGTGGAGTTTCCGCACGGTCTGGCTCGAAGACAAGCTCGGCACCTGGCAGGACAAGCGCAAACGGATGGAAGCGGTCTGCCTCAACTGCCACGCCAAGAAGTTCGTCTTGACCTACGCCTTGATCTCCGACCTCGTCAACCTCCAGTACAACGAGATCCGGCGCCAGTTCGTCTACTGGAACACCAAGTACACCAAGGAAGGCCTGGTCCACCGCACCGAGCTCAACGGCAAGTTCTACTCCAAGCCCTTCCTCAACGGCTGGGATGAGAAGCCCGAGGTCCTGATGTACGAAACCTGGCATCACGAGGGCCGCCGCTTCCGCCACGGCTCGGAGATGATGGGTCCCGACTACACCCAGTGGCACGGCATCTGGGAAATGCAGCACAAACTCCAGGAGATCATCAACTGGGGGGCCGAGCACGGTGACGAAGAGGCCAAGAAAATCGCCGAAAGCACCAGCCCGACCAAGTACATGCCTTACAAAATCTACGACTTCCCGGGCAACGAATGGGGCATCGGCACCGAAAAATTCAGGACCCCGGTGCTCTACAAGCTGATCCCGAACTACTGGGACAAGGTCAAGGCCAATGTCGAAGAAGCCTACAAAAAGGGCATCCTGACCAAGGAACAGTGGGAAATGTGGCTGGAACGCTACAACAACCGCGATCACTACCTGGGGCTCGAGTACCCGCCCCATCCGGTAACCGAGAAGTACCGGGCCGATTTCAAGAAGGATCTGGACACCCTGAAAAAAGAAGCGATCGGCATCAAGCTGCCCTCGCCGACCCCGTTCAGCGAAGTCCACTGACACTCAAACCCTTAAGCTGAAAAAGGCGGGAACCGGCAACGGTTTCCGCCTTTTTCATCGCCCCCTCCAAGAAAGGAACCCGGTCTCGCGATGACTTCCCGCCTGAAAAAACTTCTCCTGCCCCTGCTCCTGCTGGCCCTCCTGGTCCCGACCGCCGCCTGCGATTCCGGCTCGAGCCCATCGCAGCCGGCCGCCGAAAAAAAGCAGCTTGCGGCGGCCATCCCCGACCAGGTAGTGCTGGTCGAAATCGACGACCGCCGGCTGACCGGGGCCGACCTGAAGCGCTATCTTGCGCTCTTCAAGGACTCCGAGGC
>WFRT01000358.1 GCA_015486445.1 Pseudomonadota bacterium
CCTTTAGCATAGGAGCGGGCTAAATGCAAACTTAAAATGATAAAGGCGCCTGCGCCCGCGGCCCGCTCCTCAGGTGTCGGCCAGGCTCTTGCCGACAATTTCCCCAAGGTCCCGGGAGAGCCCGGGGATGGAGTTGAGTTTCGTCAATTCGGCCCGCATCATTTCCCGGAAGGGCTCGGCGTAGCGGGCCCAGCGGCTCAAGGGACCGGCCAGTCGGGCCGCGACCTGGGCGTTGAGCCGGTCCAGGGCGGCGATTTCCTCGCCGAGGAGCCGGTAGCCGCTGCCGTCGGCCCGGTGGAAGGCGGCCGGGTTGGCCAGGGCGAAGGTGCCGAGCAGGGCCCGGACCCGGTTCGGGTTGGTGCGGGTGAAGTCGGCATGTTGGGTCAAACGCCGGACCTGGGCCGTGGTGTCGGGCCGGTCGGCCGCGGCCTGGAGGGAGAACCAGCGGTCCCGGAGCAGGGGGAAGCGGGTGCCGCGCTGGAAAAAATCATTCATTTCGGGGATTTCGTCGCTTCTCATGTCGACCGCCAACTCCAGTATCGGAATCAGCGCCGCGAGCCGGTCGGTGAGATTGTCGGCGGCCCGGTACTGACGGCGACTGAGTTCGAGGGCCCGGGCGGGGTCGGGGGCGGCCGCCAGGTAGCCTAAGGCGATATTCTGCAGCCGCCGCCGGGCCATGGCCGCCGGTTCCGGTCGCCAGGGCCGCGCATCCCGGTAGCGGTGGTAAAAATCCTCCAGCTCGTTCTGCCAGGCGGCGGCCAGCTTTCGCCGCAGCTGCCGGCGGGCGTTGTGGATTGCCGGGGGATCGATTTTATTGCACTGTTCCCCGATATAGAGTTCGTCGGGCAGCAGCAGAAGTTCGGCGATGCCGTCGGCCTCGTTGTCGGTCCAGGGGTTAAGGAGCAGGCGGCCGAAACTTTCACTGTAAAGGCTTACGGCTTCGCTGCGGTCGCTGTCGCTATCCGTCATCAGGTCGAAGATCGCCTTTAAGGCCAGTTTCTGGCCCGCCTCCCAGCGGCTGAAGGGATCCCGGTCGTTTGCCAGCAGGAAAGCCAGCTCCTCGAGGCTGAAGTCGCACTCGAGTTCGACCGGAGCCGAAAAGCCGCGCAGCAGGGAGGGCACCGGTTTTTCGCAAAGTCCTTCGAAGACAAAGCTCTGGCGCTCCTTTCTGAGTTCGAGAACGGTGCTTGTCATCTCCTTGCCCCGGCGGTCGAGCAGGGCCACGGCCAGCGGGATGTGGAGCGGTTCTTTCTCCGGCTGGCCCGGGGTCGGCGGGGTCTGCTGGCTTACACTCAGCAGCAGGCGGCCGTGGGCCGGATCCCAGTCGCGGCGGACCGTAAGCCGGGGGGTGCCGGCCTGGTCGTACCAGCGGTGAAACTGTTCAAGATCGAGGTTGCCGGCCGCGCTCATGCAGGCGAGCAGGTCCTCGATGGTTGCCGCCCGGCCGTCGTGGCGGGTGAAGTAAAGCTCCATGCCCTGTTTGAAGACCTTGGCGCCCAGCAGGGTGTGGAGCATGCGGATGATCTCGGCCCCTTTTTCGTAGATTGTGGTGGTGTAGAAATTGTTGATTTCAATATATTCCCGGGGGCGGACCGGGTGGGCCAGGGGACCTGCGTCCTCGGGAAACTGGTAGCTGCGCAGGCGCCTGACCTCGCGGATGCGGCGGCCGCCGCCGGGGTAGGCGCAGGCCCCGTACTGCTGGTCGCGGAAAACCGTCAGCCCCTCCTTGAGGCTGAGCTGGAACCAGTCGCGGCAGGTGATCCGGTTGCCGGTCCAATTGTGCAGGTACTCGTGGGCGATGACGCTCTCGATGGCCTCGAAGTCGGCATCGGTGGCGGTTTCGGCCTCGGCCAGAACGTACTTGGTGTTGAAGATGTTGAGCCCCTTGTTCTCCATCGCCCCGAAATTGAAGTCGCCGACCGCCACCACCTGGTAGAGGTCGAGGTCGTACTCGCGGCCATACTCCTTTTCATCCCAGGCCATCGCTTTTTTCAAGGCCGCAAGGGCGTGGCCGCACTGGTTGCGGTGGGCCGGTTCGACGTGGAAACGGATCTCCACGCGCCGGCCCGAACCGGTAATGAAGTGATCCGAAACGGTGGCCAGGTCGCCGGCCACCAGAGCGAAGAGGTAGACCGGTTTTTTGAAGGGATCCTGCCAGAGGGCATAATGGCGGCCGCCGTCGAGTTCCCCCTGTTCAAGCCGGTTGCCGTTGCTTAAAAGCAGGGGGTAGCGCTCGCGGCAGGCTTCGATCCGGGTGGTGATCCGGGTCAGGATGTCGGGCCGGTCGGGAAAATAGGTGATCCGGCTGAAGCCGTGCGCCTCGCACTGGGTGCAGAGCTTGCCGCCCGAGGCGTAGAGGCCTTCGAGCGAGGTGTTGGCGGCCGGGTTGATCCGGGTCGTGATCTTCAGGGTGAAGGCGGCCGGGGGGGCGGAGAGGGTTAAACCTTCGTCGTCGATCTCAAGGCGGCCGGGTTCAAGCTGGTGACCGTCAAGTTCAATGGCCAGCAGTTCGAGACTCCGGCCGTCGAGCCGCAGCGGGGTGCCGGCCGGGGTTTCGGCGGCGGCCCGGTAGCGGGTGCGACTGGTGACCAGCGTGGCTTTATGGTCGAGTTGAAATTCGAGGTCGAGTTTTTCCACCAGGTAGGCCGGCGGACGGTAGTCGGCCAGGCGGACCGGCCGGCGGGAAGAGGTCGGGGTCATGGTTTTATCTCCGGGCGGCTTGCGGCTAGGCCGGCGGGTTCTGCTGGTAATAGATGCGGTACAGGGCGGCCAGGGTCGCCGGTTCTCCCGAGGTGCCAAGGCTTTTCTGCAGCCCGGGGTCGTCAAGCCGGAGAAAGGGGTTGGTGGCCAGTTCAAGTTCGAGCCGGGCCGGGACCAGGAAGCGGTTTTCAGCGGCCCGCTGCCGGGCCTCGTCAAGGCGTGCGGCCAGGGCCTGGTTGCCGGGGTCGGCCAGGGCCGCGCAGGCGAGATTTTCGAGCGTGTACTCATGGCCGCAGCAGATCATGGTTTCCGGGGCCAGTTTTTTCAACCTCTCCAGGTTGTTCTGCATTTCAGCCGTCGTGCCCTCGAAAAACTTGCCGCAGCCGGCCGTAAACAGGGTATCGCCGGTAAAGAGAAAAGTTTCAGCCCGGTAGGCGACGCAGCCCCGGGTATGACAGGGCAGGTGCATGATTTCGATAGCGACGCCGCCAAAGTCAAGCTTCATGCCTTCCCTGACCTGATGGTCAACCGGAAAATCGACCCGGCCGGCGTCTGCGGGGTGCAGGCTGACCCTGGCCCCGGGGAAATGCTGTTTGAGTTCCAGGGTGCCGCCGCAGTGGTCGGGATGGTGGTGGGTCAGGAGGATGTGCTCAAGCTGCAGCTTTGCGGCCTTCAGGGCGGCCAGCACCGGCTGCGCCTGTCCGGGATCGACCACCGCGGCCCGGTTGGCAGCCGGGCAGGTGAGCAAAAAGGCGTAGTTGTTTGTCAGGGTCCGGATCGGTTCGACGGAAAGGGTCATTTTCATCCTCCAGGCGTTCGGGGTAAGTTAATGTTGGGGTGACTATGCAGTTGAGTTCTATCTCCCCTCTTTTCAGGAGGGGGGGTGGTTTTTAAAAGCGGTTGCGGAAAGCAAAAAGGCCGCGGCCTTTTCAAGCCGCGGCCCTTCAATTTTCATGGTGCCGAAGAGAGGACTCGAACC
>WFRT01000359.1 GCA_015486445.1 Pseudomonadota bacterium
CACCACCACCGGGGCCTCGATTTTGACCGAGATCCAGTCCCTGCCCCATTCGATTCTCTACTGGCGCTCCCTGACCCACTGGCTTGGAGGCATGGGGATCGTGGTCCTGACGGTCGCCATCCTGCCGCTTCTGGGCATCGGCGGGCTCCAGTTCGTCAAGGCCGAAGCCCCGGGCCCGACGGTCGACAAGATAACCCCGCGGATCGCCGAAACCGCCAAGTACCTCTGGTACATCTACCTCGGCATGACGGTGGCCGAGACCCTGCTCCTGAAGTTTGGCGGGATGACTTTCCTGGATGCCCTGACCCACGCTTTCGGCACCGTGGCCACGGGCGGCTTCTCAACCCGGAACGCCAGCGTCGCGGCCTATGATTCCGCCTATATCGACTGGGTCATAACCTTCTTCATGGTGGCCGCCGGGATGAACTTCGTTCTGCACTTTCGTTTGCTGACCGGGGGCGGCCGGGCCCTTCTCAAAAACACCGAACTAAAAGTCTACCTGGCGATTTTCGTGGTTGCCACGCTGCTCGTCGCCCACGACCTCCATCTGACGGTCTACCACCGGGTCGCCGATGCTTTTCGCTATGCCGCCTTCCAGGTCGCGTCGATTCTCACGACCACCGGTTTCGCCACCGCCGACTACGAGAAATGGCCCAACCTGGCCCAGGGCATTCTTTTTCTGCTGATGTTTATCGGGGGCTGTTCGGGGTCGACCGGGGGCGGAATCAAGGTTATCCGGATTGTCGCCTTGTTCAAGCAGGCTTTCAACGAAATGAGATTCCTGCTGCATCCCAAGGCGGTTTTTCCGTTGCGCCTGTCGGGCCAGGTGATGGGCAAGAACGTGGTCTACGCGATTTCGGGTTTCTTCTTTCTCTATATCACCATTGTCATGGTTGTCACCTTTCTCGTCAGCCTGGCCGAGGTTGACCTGCTCTCTTCACTGACCGCGGCCCTGGCCACGGTCGGCAATATCGGCCCCGGCTTCGGCCTGGTCGGACCGACCAGGAACTACGCCGGCTTTCCCGATGCCGTGAAATGGGTGCTGAGTTTCGCGATGCTGGCCGGCCGGCTCGAGCTCTATACCGTCCTGGTGCTTTTCACTCCCACCTTCTGGCGCTCCTGAGCCGCTGACGGCCGGGTTTCTCCCCTCTCCCGGTGGTGCTGCTTCCCGAGAGAGGAAAACACGGCCGCCACTCCGGCTGCCGGGCCGGCCGACAGTGTTACTTTGCCGCCGGGGCCGGTTTTTCCCGGTAGGCCTTGATGATGACCACCGGGGTGGCTGGAACATCGCGGTAGTGGCCCCGGGTCGTGGTCTTGACCCCGGCGATCTTGTCCATCACATTGAATCCCTTGACCACCTTGGCGAACACCGCGTAGCCGAAGCCCCGGCTGCCGTGGTCGAGGGCGCTGTTGTTCTTCAGGTTGATGAAGAACTGGCTGGTGGCGCTGTTGATGTTCGAGGTCCGGGCCATGGACAGCGTGGCGCGCAGGTTTTTCAGCCCGTTGTCGGCCTCGTTTTTGATCGGCGGCCGGGGCTCTTTCCGGTTCATTTCGGCGTCGAAGCCACCGCCCTGGATGACGAAGCCGGGGATTACCCGGTGAAAGACGGTGCCGTCGTAAAAGCCGGCGTCGACATAGTCGAGAAAGTTCTTGGCGGTGACCGGAGCCTTGTCCGGGTAGAGTTCGATGACCATGGTTCCAAGGCTGGTTTCCATGACCACCCGGGGACGTGAGGTCGAGGCCGCTTCGGCCGGCAGCCAGCTCAGGGTGAAAAGCAGCAGCCCGGCCAGCAGGACAAGTGTTTTGTTCATTTTATTCTCCTTATGTTTTTTTGTAACTATTCAGCTAAAATTTATCTCCCCTCTTTCAGGAGGGGTGGGGGTGGTTTTTCTTAACGCTTAGCGAAGGAAAGCCGCCCCCGCCCCTTCTTTTTTATCGTTAATCTTTCAGCCAGCCTGCCAGGGCCGCAACGATTTTTTTGGCTTGGTCCCGGCTGGAGATGTTGAACTTGGACTGGGGGATATAGTTTCCCTTGAGCTTGCGGTAGCGGCGGATGGTGAAGAGATCCGGGCCGAAATCCTCTTTTTTCCGGTCCCACTGCCGGTAGCGAAAGAGAATCGTGGTCCAGGCTCCGCGCGAGAGTACCTCCTTGTCCAACTCCCGGACCAGCTGCTGGCCGTCTTCTTCGTAGTTTAAGGTTATCTCTTCAATGGTTTCAGCCATGGTGACGTTCTCCTTCGGGGTTGCAGGGTTGCAGGTTAGGCCGGCCCCGCGGAACGGGACCGGAAGCAAGCGGGCTGGGCCCGGTGCCGGAAAAGACTACAGCAGGTTGCTGGCCAGCTCCGCCAGCCGGGAGCGTTCCCCCTTCTCGAGGTTGACATGGGCATAGAGCTTCTGCCCCTGCATCTTGGCGATAATATGGCTCAACCCGTTGGAGTGGCTGTCGAGGTAGGGATGGTCAATCTGGAAGATGTCGCCGGTCAAAATGATCTTGGTGCCTTCCCCGGCCCGGGTGATGATGGTTTTGACCTCGTGCGGGGTCAGATTCTGGGCCTCGTCGACGATAAAGAAGATCTTTACCAGGCTGCGGCCGCGAATGAAGGAGAGGGCGGAAATGACCAGCTTTTCCTCCTCGAGAAGGTTGCGGAAATGGGGTGAGTTGTCACCTTCCCGGTTATGTGACTGGATGACTCCGAGGTTGTCGAAAAGGGGCTGGGTGTAAGGTGAAATTTTGGACTTGATGTCGCCCGGCAGATAGCCGATATCCTTGTTGCTGAGAGGCACCAGCGGTCTGGACAGGTAGATCTGCCGATACCTCCGGCGCAACTCGAGGCCGGCCGCCAGGGCGAGCAGGGTTTTACCGGTGCCGGCCTTGCCGGTCAGGGTGACCAGGGGGATGTCGGGATTGAGCAGGGCGTCGAGGGCGAAAATCTGTTCGGCGTTGCGGGGAGTGATGCCGGCGACGCTTTTTCTGGTTAGCAGCCGCAGGCGTTTTTTCTCCCAGTCGCTGGTAACCAGGGCCGATTTGCCCGAAACCGATTTCAGGATCAGGTATTCATTGACGGTCAGCGGCTTTTTCAGGGGGAGTTCATCCAGGGCTGGTTTTTCTTCCTCGCCGTAGAGCCGGTCGAGGAGGTCGTCGTCGATTCCGGTCACCGTCCGGGTCCCGGTGTAGAGGGTTTTGATATCGGCGATGCGGTCGCTGGTGTAGTCCTCGGCGAAAATGCCGACCGCCTTGGCCTTCATTCTCAGGTTGACATCCTTGGTGATCAGGATCACCTTGAGGCCGGGATTTTCCCGGCTGATGATAAAGGCCAGGTTGAGAATGTGGTGGTCGGGCTTGGCCGGGGAAAAACTGCCTTTGAGTTCGGCGGCCATCTCTTCGTCGAGGCGGATGAAGATCCGGCCCCGGCCGGGCCCCAGGCTGATGCCCCGGCCGAAGATTTCGGAGCCGCAGAGCTGGTCCAGGGTCCGGACGAACTCCCGGGCGTGGTAATTGATAATCTCGTTGCCGCGTTTGAAGTGGTCCAGCTCTTCCAGAACTGTAATTGGAATGACAATGTCGTTGCCCTTGAAATGGTTGAGCAGGGAGCTGTCATGAAGAATGACGTTGGTATCGATAACGAAAATCTTTTTTCCCGCCGGTTTTTTTTCAGTCATCTGGTCATCTCCAGGTCTGGATAAGGCAACGTTTCAAAGTCGGGCCCTGTTTTCTGGTGCCGGTTTAAGCCGGTCGCAGGTCCATCTTGAATGGTCAAAAGCTGATTTTGCCGGTCAGCGGCCCCGGAGCAGGCCGTAGAAAGCTCCGACCACGCCGCCGGTGAGATGGGCGAACTGGGAGATGTTGTCGTTTCCCAGGGAGCTGTAGATCTCGTTGCCCAGGTAGAGCAGGGCGACGAGGATCAGGGTCAGGGGAACCTCTCCGGCCCGGATGTTGGAGCAGGAGCTCAGGAGTATCAGCATGAAGACGATGCCGCTGGCCCCCAGCAGGCCGGTAGTGAAGAAAGCGGCGTTGAGCAGGGCCGTGAGCAGGGCCGTGACGAGGATCATTTCAAACAGCACCAGGGAGCCGTATTTTTCTTCGTTGATCGGCCCGATCAGCAGGAGCAGGGAAAGATTGGCGGTCAGGTGGGAGAAACTGCCGTGCCCCAGGATGTAGGTGAAGAACTGGATGTAGTGCAGGGGATTGGAACTTTTCAGGCCGGGATAGGCGGTAAAGAAGGCGCGGGTAGTGGCCCCGTCGGTCAGGATGCCGGCTCCCATGGCGGCGCAGCAGGCCAGGGCCAGGGTCAGGGTGACCGGGGCGTTGTAACGGATTTTCATGAAAACAAGAATAGTGTGGGACGCTCGACCTTGTCAAGCTGATTTTGCCGCAACCTTTAATCTCCGGTTGACCGGTTCATCCGAGTCCGGACCGGTAAAGTGCCTGGCAGGATATATGCATTGTTTTTTTTCCCTGGAGGTGTCATAGAGTAAATCCATGAGTTTTGCAAAAGTCAAAAAGTTTTCCCGGCGGCACTGGCGGGGCCGCAGCCTGGAGCTCGAGTTTCTGCTTGGCGAACTCGAGCGTGACGGCTTGCTGGGCGGAGTCGATATCGAACGGGGGCGCCAGGCCGCCCGGCGCAAATCCCGGCAGGGTCACCATCCCCTGGTGATCCTGGCCGGGCTCAAGGCCGCCGACCGGCGGCATCCCGGCCGCGTTCTTTCACTCGAGGACCTGACCGCCTGGCTGGCGGCCAAGTGCGGCCTGCCCTACCGGCATATCGATCCCTTAAAGCTCGAGGTGCGGAAGATTACCGGCCTCAACCTGCCGCTGGCCTATCTCGAACGGTTCAACATCATGCCGGTCCGGGTGGCCGATGATGTCGTGGTCATGGCCACGGCCGAGCCTTTTGTCGAGGAGTGGGTCAAGGAACTCACCCAGGTGTTGCAGAAAAGAATCGAGCGGGTGATTGCCAGTCCGCTCGATATCCACCGTTACCGGCACGAGTTTTTCGCCCTGGCCGAATCGGTCCGGGGGGCCAGTGACGGCCGTACCCGTTCCTCGCAGATTTCCGATTTCGAACAGCTTGTCACCCTGGGACGGGCCGGCAAGCTCGATGCCAGCGACCAGCATGTCGTTCATATCGTCGACTGGCTTCTCCAGTACGCTTTCGACCAGCGGGCCAGCGACATCCATCTCGAGCCCCGCCGCGAGGCCGGCAACATCCGTTTCCGGATCGACGGGATCCTGCACCAGATCTACCAGGTGCCGCTCAATGTCATGACCGCCGTGACCAGTCGCATCAAGGTGCTGGGCCGGATGGACGTGGCCGAGAAGCGCCGGCCCCAGGACGGCCGCCTGAAAACCCTGACTCCCGACGGCGAAGAGGTCGAACTCCGCTTGTCGACGATGCCCACCACCTTCGGGGAAAAGCTGGTGATGCGGATATTCGATCCCGGGGCCCTGCACAAATCGTTTCGGGAACTGGGCTTCAGCGACGAGGAGCTCAAGACCTGGCGGGAGATGGTCGAACAGCCGCATGGCATCATCCTGGTTACCGGGCCCACCGGTTCCGGCAAGACCACGACCCTCTATTCCACCCTGCGCCACATCACGAGACCGGAACTCAACGTCTGCACGGTCGAGGACCCGATCGAAATCGTCGACCCCAATCTCAACCAGATGCAGGTCCAGCCGGCCATCGGGGTAACCTTCGCCAGCGGTGTCAGAACCCTTTTGCGTCAGGATCCCGACATCATCATGGTGGGTGAAATCCGGGACCTGGAAACCGCCGACATCGCGGTCCAGGCCTCGCTGACCGGCCATCTCGTGCTTTCCACCCTGCATACCAATGACGCCGCCTCGGCGGTCACCCGGCTGCTCGATCTCGGGGTGTCTGATTTTCTCATCCAGGCCACCCTGCTCGGGGTTACGGCCCAGCGCCTGGTCCGCACCCTCTGTCCCTTCTGCAAAGTAAAAAGCGAGCTTGACGAGCATGCCTGGCACCTGCTGACCGCACCCTGGGAGATCAGCCCCCCGGATCATTTCTACCGGGCCGTGGGCTGTTCCGAGTGCCGCCGGACCGGCTACTTAGGCCGCAGCGCGATTTTTGAAATGATGCGGATAACCCCTTCCCTGGCCGGCCTCCTCACCGCTTCCGTCAATCTCGAAATCCTGCGCCGCCAGGCCGTCGCCGAAGGGATGCGACCTTTGCGTTTGAGCGGAGCCCAGGCGGTGGCCGGCGGCCTGACGACCCCGGAAGAGGTCTTCCGGGTGGCCCCGCCGCCTCCGGAGCTGGAAAAATTCAAACCGGCCCGGCCGGCCTCGGTCCTGGTCACGGGTAAACGGGTTTCCTGAAAACC
>WFRT01000360.1 GCA_015486445.1 Pseudomonadota bacterium
CCGATAACCTTGTTTTTGCCTGCCGGGTCGAGACCTGGTCCGGCTGATTCTCCTGCCGCCGCCGATCCTGTGACCGGTTCCAAAGTTGCAAGAGAGTGTTGTGATGCCGTGTTTTCCGCGGCCCCGGAGCCGGTGGTCGGGGCGGCCGGGGCGGGATGGCGGAGGAGGTTGAAAAAAAGCCCGGCTCCGGCCAGCAGCAGGAGTAGCAGGCCGGCCGCCGGCAGCAACCGGCGGGGTTTTTCCCCGTTTCCGACAATTCCGGCCTTTTCGGCGGCCGGGTTTTTTGCGCTGTTTTCCTTAAGGCCCGGGGGGATCGGAAAAATCTGCCCGCATTCCGGGCATTTGCCGCGGCTGGGGGGCGTTCCCCCGGCCTCCTTCCGGAGCCGGCAGCGGGTGCCGCAGCCGGGGCAGGTAATCAGGATCGTGGTCATTCCTGGTGCTGGTGGATGTGGACATCCTGCTGGGGATAGGGGATCGAGATGCCTTCGGCGTCAAACCTGAGTTTGACCGCTTCCGTCATCGCGAAATAGACATCCCAGTAGTCTTCGGTCTTGACCCAGACCCGCATAACCAGGTTGACGCTGCTGTCGGCCAGTTCGGAAACCGCGACCACCGGGGCCGGGTCCTTGAGAATCCGGCTGTCGCCGTCTGCTAATTCGGAAAGCACCTGCTTGACCTGGGACAGGTCGTCCTGGTAGCCGACCCCGAAGGTGAAGTCGACCCGCCGGGTCGGGTTGGCGGTGTAGTTGATGATGTTGGCGCCCATCATGGTGGCGTTGGGAATGATGATCTTCTTGTTGTCGGGGGTTTTCATGATGGTGGTGAAGATGTTGATTTCATCGACCACCCCGGCCACCCCGCCGCCCTCGATGTAGTCTCCGGCCCGGAAGGGGCGGAAGATGATCATCAGGACGCCGGCCGCGAAGTTGGAGAGCGAGCCCTGCAGGGCCAGGCCGATGGCCAGGCCGGCGGCGCCGATGACGGCGACGAAGGAGGCGGTCTGGACGCCGAGCTTGGAGAGCGCGGCGATAACGACGAAGGCCAGGATGCCGGTATAGACCAGGTTGCAGGTAAAGGTGATGATGGTCCGGTCGATCTTCTGCCGGGTCAGGAGCCGTCGCAGCAGCGCGCGGGTGATCCCTGCGGCCCAGCGGCCGAAGATAAAAATAGCCAGGGCGCCAATGACCTTGAGGCCGTAGACGGTGCCCAGCTGGATTGCCTGGTCGAGATATTTTTCCATTTTCCTGTCCTCTGGTGTTTTTGCATTTTAAGGTTGTGTGGGGCTCGGTGCGACCGGTTGCAGGAGAGGCCCGGGTCGGTGCCTGCCGGTTTCTACCCATAGCATGCCGGGGGTGAAAAATGAAGCTGAAAAACTTTTTTCCTTAGAGGTTGATTTTTACCTTATCGGGTGAAAAATAGGCGTCGCCCGGGCCGGCCGGAGGCCGTTTGAGAAGGTCGTTTTGGCGGTTTTGCGGCCGGTATGTTTATTGCAAACTTTTTTGCCCGGCTGTTAAAAATCGGATTATTCAGCAGCCGGGATCTTTGCCGGAAAGCTTTCAGCCGTGGCCGGACCCCGGATATTTTTGACGTTTTGTTTTTGAGGAGGAGAGCATGGATTTTGGCTTGTCGGATGAACTCCGGATGCTGCAGGACACGGTGCGCAGTTTCGCCGCCGAGAAGATCGCCCCGTTTGCGGACGAGTGGGACAAAAACCACTATTTTCCGTATCAGGAAGTAATCAAACCGATGGGGGAGCTGGGCTTTTTCGGAACCGTCATCGATGAACAGTACGGGGGCAACGAGATGGGCTGGCTGGCGGCCATGATCATCACCGAGGAGATCGCCCGGGCCTCGAGTTCGCTTAGGGTCCAGGTCAACATGCAGGAGCTGGGCTGCGCCTTCACCATCCAGCGCTACGGCAGCGAAACCCTGAAAAAGAAATATATCGAAAAACTGGTCAATGCCGACATCCTCGGGGCCTTCGCGATTACCGAGCCCGACGCCGGCTCCGACGTCATGTCGATGAAGTCGACCGCCGTCGACAAGGGTGACCACTGGCTTTTGAACGGCCAGAAAACCTGGATCTCCAACGCCACCATCGGCGGCATCAACATCTTCTACGCTTACACCGACAAGTCGGCCGGTGGCCGCGGTCTTTCCGCCTTCGTCGTCGATCTCGAGGAGAGCGAGGGGATTACCGTGACCGAACTCGACAAGATGGGCTCGCTCTCGTCGCCGACCGGTGAGATCGTTCTCGAGGATACGAAAATTCCCAAGGACAACATTCTCGGCCAGCCCGGCGACGGGGCCAAGATTGTTTTCGGTTCCCTGGCCCAGACCCGGCTGTCGGCCGCCGCCGGCGGCGTCGGCCTGGCTCAGGCCTGTCTCGACGTGGTTACCCAGTACGCCATGGAGCGCGAACAGTTCGGTCGGCCGATCGGCAAATTCCAGATGAACCAGTCGATGATCGCCGAGATGGTGGCCGAAATCGAAGCTGCCCGGCTGATGGTCTACAAGGCGGCCTGGCAGAAAGATCAGGGCCAGCTCAACAACAATCTCGAGGTGGCGACCGCCAAGTATCTGGCCGGCGAACTGGCCTACAAGTGCACCCAGTACGCGATGCGCATCCTCGGCGCCTACGGCTACTCGACCGAGTACCCGGTGGCCCGCTACTTCCGTGACGCCCCGACCTACGCCATGGTCGAGGGGTCAACCAATATCTGCAAATTCATCCTGGCCCAGGATCAACTCGGCATTCGCAAGGCCAATCGCTAGGTTTACGGAAAGCCCATTTTGAGGAGAGAAGAGAATGAAACAGTATTTTGAGAGTATGCCCCTGTTCGGCAAGGAGTTGAAAGCCAAGCAGAAGGAGAAGGCGGCCGAAAGCGTGGCCCTGATCAAGCAGGTCGAAGAGCGGTACGCGGCCGAGGTCGAGAGGGTCAAGAACGCCGGCCTGCCGGTCGAAAGAATCAATAAACGCGGCGAGATGACCGCCTGGCAACGGCTTGACTACCTGCTTGATCCCGGCACCTTCCTGCCGCTCAACACAATCTACGATCCCAACGAGACCGATGAAGGTACGACCGGGGTGATCAACGGCCTGGCCCGGATCGGCGGACGCTGGGTTTCGGTTATCGCTTCCGACAACAAGGTCCTGGCCGGGGCCTGGATCGGCGGCCAGGCGGAAAATATCTTCCGCGCCCAGGACATCGCCGAACGGCTCCGGATCCCGCTGATCTGGGTGCTGAACTGCAGCGGCGTCAAGCTTACCACCCAGGAGCAGGTTTATGCCGGCCGCCGTTCCGGCGGGCGGACCTTCTTCCGCCACGCCGAACTGGCCCAGAAGGGCATCCCGGTGATTGTCGGCATGTACGGCACCAACCCGGCCGGCGGCGGCTACCATGCCATCAGCCCGGCGATCATCTTAGCCCACAAGAATTCCAACATGGCGGTCGGCGGCGGCGGCATTGTCGGCGGCATGAGCCCGAAAGGCCATTTCGACCTCGAAGGGGCCGAGGAACTGATTGAAAGCACCCGTCACTTCAAGCAGGTGCCCCCCGGTTCTCCCCGAATTCATCATGACAAGACCGGGTTCATGCGCGAAGTCTTCGATACCGAGGAAGGGGTGCTGGACGCGATCAAAAAGTGCGTCGCCGGCCTGCCCGCCTATGATCCCACCGCTTTCCGCGTGGCCGAGCCCAAAGAGCCCCGTTTCCCGGGCGAGGATCTCAACTACCTGGTTCCCTACAACCAGAAACTGACCTACAACATGGACGAGGTTGTCGCCCGCCTGGTCGACAACAGCGAGCATACCGAGTTCCGGCCCGACTACGGTCCCGAAATCTACTGCGCCCTGGTCAAGATCGACGGTTTTCCGGTCGGTATTGTCGCCAACCGCCAGGGTTTTCTCGGCGCCAACTACCCCGAGTATGCCGACTACATGGGCATCGGTGGCAAGCTTTACCGCCAGGGCCTGATCAAGATGAGTGATTTTACCACTTACTGCGGCCGCGACCGGATCCCGATGATCTGGATTCAGGACACCTCCGGCATCGATGTCGGGGACATCGCCGAGGAAGCCGAACTGCTGGGCCTGGGAATGTCGCTGATCTATTCGATCGAAAGTTCGCGGCTGCCGATGATGACGATCGTGCTGCGCAAGGGTACGGCCGCCGCCCACTATGTCATGTGCGGCCCCCAGGGCAACCGCAACAACGCTTTTACCCTCGGCGCTCCGACCACCGAGATCGAGGTTATGCACGGTGAGACCGCGGCCGCCGCGGCCTTCGCCCGGCGCCTGGTCAAGGAGAAGGACAAGGGCAACGATCTGCAGCCGGTGATTGACAAGATGAACGCCCTGGCCCAGCAGTACTACGACCAGTCTCGTCCCGAGTACTGCGCCAAGCACGGCTTTGTCGACGAGATCGTCCCCCTGCCGCAGCTGCGGGATTACATGGTGGCCTTCACCCAGGCGGTTTTCCAGAATCCCGACTCGATCTGTCCGCTGCACCAGATGCTGCTGCCGCGAATTCTCAAGGGATAGTCAAAGCCCTTCAACCGGGATGTTTTTCACCCTCCTGCGCCGCTCCGGTTGCAAGCCCGTTTGCCACGGGTTTTCAGCCGGGGCGGCTTTTTATTTCTTTTTCGCAGTCCCGGTGTTTTTAGTTGCCAACGTAACTATTCAGCCGAATACGGGGTCGGGCGCGGCTTTTCTTCGCTAGGCGTTAAGATTTCTGTTTTTCCAGCGCTCACTACGCCCGCATTGCAAAACTCGCTACGCTCAAACAGTTGCAATGCTTATGGGCTCCCGCTCGCTGGGAAAAACAACGAAATCTTTCCGAAATCGCTCTGAAAAACCACCCCCGCCCCTCTCTGAATGAGGAGAGATAAAATTTAGCTGAATAGTTACTTGCCAACTAGCGGTAATATCTGCTATTATCCGACTTTATAAAGAGACTGCCTGGTTTTTTAGCGAAAATTTTCTCGATCCCGGAGCTGACAAGCCCGGCCGCCGGGGCAGTGGCGGACCGGAAATTCATCCCTATGCTGCAGCCAAAATTTTTCCCTTTCCCGCCGCATCACGCTTTCCGGCAGTTTTTTGTCGTCTCGTTTCTTCTTCTCTTCTGCACTGCCTGCGGATTCAACCAGGCATCCCTTAAGCCCGGCCCTTCACCGGCCAAAATTGCCGCGGCTACGCTTTATCCCGATCTCGGCTGCGAATGCCAGGTTCCCCCGGCCGAGCCGCCCGGCTATGAAACCAATGCCTGGCTGGCGCCGGCGCTGGAAGAGGTCGAGGAGGACCGGGAAACGGTGCTTGCTTCATACCTCGACTACCTCGATGAGATGGGCGCCTCGCCCTCCGGCGCCCTGCCGCCGACCGCCGCCGAAGCCGAAATCGAGGCCCAGGCCGAAACCGGAGCCCGCTACCATTTCCCGATTGTCGTCAATGCCAAGGTCAGGCATTTCATCTCCTATTACAGCACTGTGCACAGCCGTTTCATGCACCGTTCCCTGGCCCGGTCGCACCGCTACCTCGGGATGATTCGCAAGATTCTGCGTGAACACGACGTGCCGGAAGAACTGGCCTACATGGTGCTGATCGAGAGCGGTTTCACGACTCATGCCTACTCCCGGGCCCGGGCCTGCGGCCCCTGGCAGTTTATCAGCAGCACC
>WFRT01000361.1 GCA_015486445.1 Pseudomonadota bacterium
CGGCCGGCGGCGGCCGGGGACGACGGTGGTCGCCTTGCGGGCGGATAGCAAAGAGTATGAAATTGTCTGGGTCGGCGACAGCCGGGCCTGGCTCTGGGACGGGGCTCAATTTAAGTGCCTGACGACCGATCATACGGTGGTCCAGGAACTGGTAAACTGGGGCGATCTTTCCGCAGCCGAGGCGCTGACCCACCCCCGGCGGCACCAGTTGAGCCAGGCCCTGGGGATTGAAGGGCGCGGCAAGTTGATACCGGGGCGGCCGCAGCCCATGTCGACAGCTCTTTTTGCTCCTCCCATCTCCACCATATCCGGCCGCTGCTCTTAGGGCTTTTGGCCCTGCTGCTGGTGCTGGTCGGCGGTGGCTTTTTTTTGCACCTGACCAGAAAACGTAAAGCCCATCGGCGGCAACGCGAGGTGGAAGAGGTCAGCAATGCCGATCGAGAGCGGCTGGCCCGGGCCGTGGCCCGGCGCGACCCGGAAATTCTACCTCGGCTTGATGACGAGGGCGCCGTTGCGAGGCTGCCTGAGGCCGCGCAAAAGACGGCCCGGGCGATGCGGGAGCAGGTTTCCGCCCTGCAGCTTGTAACCGCTTCCGCCCGCCGCCTGATTCTGGCCCCAGGCCCGCAACAGGGCCTGGGTCGGGGCGAAAAATGGTTTTTCTCTTGCAGTGATCCCCGGGTTTCGCGGGCCCCGCAGGCTTTTTTGAAGATCGACGGCGGCCGGCCGTTTCTGCTTCATAACCGTTCGGCCGGCAACCCGAGCCTGGTTAACGGTGAACCGGTTTCCGCCCGGCCCCTGAAAACCGGAGATGAGATCTCCTTGAGTTCGGCGACCCGGATAATCGTCAAAGCGGTTTTTGCCGACGGCGGCACTTGGCTCGAAGTGGTTGCCGGCCCCGATGCCGGGCGCGGCTTTATCCTGGTAAGCCGTTCACTGGCTCTTGCTGAAATCAAGAACGGGATTTTCGCCGATCTGGAAAAAAACCTGGCGGGAGTTGCAATTATCCGATCCCACGAACGCTGGCTGCTGGCCTTGAGCAAAAAGGCCGCGGCTGCCGAGTTTACCCTGCGAAACGATAAACTCGGCTCGGTGGTGCAGCCTGATCCCGGCTCGCGGCTGGTTTTATGCCCGGGTGACCGGCTCTGTGATACCGCCGGCCGCTGTTTTTTTGAGGTGAGCCCGCGGCCCTGTTCCACTCCGGCAGCCGGATAGAGGCGACCCCGGATTCGTCTTGTAAAATCTATTTTCAAGGAACCCTTTATGAATGCAACTTATCACCAGTTCGATTTTCCTCCCTACCGGCCGCCGTCCGAAGCCGGCAGCATGTTGCTGCGGGTGACCCACGGCTGCCCCTGGAACAAGTGCGCTTTCTGCTCGATGTACAAAAAATACCCTTTCGCCCGCAAGAGCCTGGCCCGGATCAAGGCCGACATCGACCTGCTGCCGGAGGTTTACGGCCGTCAGGCCCGGCATGTTTTTCTCGGCGATTCCAACAGCCTGCTGCTGTCGGCCGGGGATTTGGTCGAGATCCTGGAGTACCTTTACCAGGTTTGTCCCTGGGTTGAGCGGGTAACCTCCTATGCCCGGGCCAAGACGGTGATGAAAAAATCGCTCGAAGACCTGGAGGCGATCCGCCGGGCCGGCTTGACCAGGCTTCATATCGGGCTCGAAAGCGGCTCGGAAGAGGTGCTGGCCATGATTCGCAAAGGCGCGAACCCGGAGGAGATGATCGCCGGCAGTCTGAAAGCCAAGAGCGCCGGTTTCGAGTGTTCGCTTTACGTGCTGCTGGGGATCGGCGGGATGGAGTTGACGATGGCGCATCGCCGGGGAACGGTGGCGGTGCTGAATGCCGTCAACCCCCATTTCATCAGGGTCCGGACCCTGACCCCGATCCCCAAGTCGGACATTGCCCGGTGGATCGCGGAAGGCCGTTTTACCCAGGTCTCGCCGTTGGTGACGGTTGAGGAGGAGCGCGACATCGTTGCCGGTTTGAACGTCACTTCAAGATTTCTCAATGACCACGCCTCCAACATCGTGCCCCTGGACGGCAAATTGCCCGAAGACCAGGAGCGCATGCTGGCGTTGCTGGACAAGGGCATCGAGTACTGCCGGACGCATGAGGTCGGCTACGCCGATTATCGTTACCTGTAATAAAGGGAGTGGAAGATGGATGATTTTCGCCGGCATGACGGCCGACAGGCGGACGAGATCCGGGTTCTGGAAATGATCCCGGGGTTTATCGAGAACCCGGCGGGGTCGGTGCTGGTTTCCTGCGGCCGGACCAGGGTTCTGTGCAGCGCCTCGATCGAGGATGGGGTGCCGAAGTTCCGGCGCGACTCCGGGGGCGGCTGGCTGACGGCCGAGTACGCGATGCTGCCGGCCAGTACCGGGGAACGCTCGGCCCGCGAGGTCAACCGGGGCCGGCCCGGGGGCCGGACGATGGAGATCCAGCGCCTGATCGGCCGCAGCCTGAGGGCGGTGACCGATCTCGATAGCCTGGGCGAGCGGACGATTGTTCTGGACTGCGATGTTCTCCAGGCCGACGGCGGCACCCGGACGGCTTCGATCAGCGGCGCTTTCGTGGCCCTCGGCCTGGCCCTGCTCCGGCTGGCCCCGGCCATGGCGGCGGACTGGAAACCGCTGCGGGACCGGCTGGCCGCGATCAGTGTCGGCCTGGTTGCCGGCCGGCCGCTGCTCGATCTTGACTACCCCGAGGATTCGCAGGCCGAGGTTGACATGAACGTGGTCATGACCGGGCGCGGCGGCCTGGTCGAGATCCAGGGCACGGCCGAGGGCAAAACTTTCAGCCGCGGCCAGCTTGACGGCCTGCTGGATCTGGCCGAAAGCGGGATTAAAGAGATCATCGCCCGGGCCGAAGAGCAGGTGTTCAAGGGAAAACTGGAGGCTTTGCTGGTTTGAAAAGCCGCGCCCGACCCTGTATTCGGCTGAATAGTTGCGAAAGGTTGACCGTTGAATGAGCGTGGAGGGAGGATTAAGGATGTCTGAGACTGGAAGATGCCCGGCCTGCGGCAAGCCGGTTAACTTGAAAAGCCGCTATTGTCC
>WFRT01000362.1 GCA_015486445.1 Pseudomonadota bacterium
AGTTCGACCTGGTTATCGTCGGCACCCCGCCCGACACCCACATGGCGATCGCCTGCGAGGAGCTCAAGAAACGGCCGCCGAAGGTTCTGTTGATCGAAAAACCGGTCTGTACGCCAAGCCTTGACAGGGCCGACGAACTGCTCGAGCTGGAAGAAAAAACCGGTTGTTTCGTGGCCGTCGGCTACAATCACACCCTGACCGCCCACAGCCGCAAGGCGGCCGAACTGCTGGGCGACGGGCTGATCGGCCGGCCGCTGACCATCAGCGCCGCTTTCCGTGAATACTGGGGCGGCATCTTCAAGGCCCATCCCTGGCTCTCGGGACCGGCCGACTCCTATCTCGGCTTTGCCGCCCGGGGCGGCGGGGCCGGCGGCGAACATTCGCACGCGGTCAGCATCTGGCAGTACTTCGCCGAACTCGCCGGGGCCGGCACGATCATCGAGGTCAGCGCCATGCTTGACTACGTTGAGGACGACAACCTCGACTACGACCGCATCTTCCAGCTCAACGTCAAAACCGACCGGGGCCTGGTCGGCACCATCGTCCAGGACGTGGTCACCGAACCACCCCTGAAATGGGCCCGGCTCCAGGGGGACAAGGGTTTTCTCGAATGGACCGTCAACCTCGACAACAACCACGACGGCCTGCGCTATGCCGGCCACGACGGCAAAATTGCCGAGCAGCGTTTCGCCAAAACCCGGCCCGACGATTTCGCCGGCGAGATCGCCCATCTCGGCGAAATCCTTGCCCACGGCGCGCCCGCCCACTCCCCGATCAGCCTGCGACACGGCCTGGACACCATGCGGGTGGTTACCGCGGCCCATTTTTCCCAGCAGCTGCAACGGCCGGTGGGAATCGACCCCGAAGCCGGGTTCGCCCCGAATAATCTGAAACTTTTCTAAATCAGGAGATCCCCAGCGTGAAACAGGACTTTGCCTTCGAAGGGCTTTTTACCTACGATCTGGCCAACAACCACCAGGGCGACCTCGAACACGGTCTTGGCATCATCCGGGAAATCGGCCGGGTCAACGCCGCAGCCGGCGTCCGCGGCGCCTTCAAGTTCCAGTTCCGCCAGCTCGAAACCTTCATCCATCCCGACTTCAAAAGCCGCGACGACATCAAGCATATCCCCCGTTTCATGGGCACCGCCCTGACCCTGGACGACTACCGCAAGCTGACCGCGGCGGTCCGGGAAAACGGCATGATCACGATGGCCACCCCGTTTGACGAGGAGTCGGTCGACATCATCCGCGAGTTAAACATCGAAATTATCAAAATCGCCAGCTGCTCGGCAAGTGACTGGCCGCTGCTCGAAAAGGTGGCCGCGGCCCGGCGGCCGGTGGTCGCCTCGACGGCCGGGCTGAACATGGAAAAGATCGACCGGCTGGTCAGCTTCTTCGAGTTCAACAACGTCAATTTCGCACTGATGCACTGCGTCGCCCTCTACCCGACCCCGCTGGAGAAACTCGAACTCAACCAGGTCCGGCTGCTGCGGGAGCGTTTTCCCGAAATCCCGATCGGCTTCTCCACCCACGAAGACCCCGACAATTTCATCCCCATCCGCCTCGCCTACGCCCTGGGAGCCAGGCTTTTCGAACGCCACGTCGGCATCAGCAACGAAAAATACCAGCTCAACGCCTACTCCTCGACCCCGGAGCAGACCGCCGGCTGGATTGCCGCCTGGAAGGAGGCGGTGGCCGCCTGCGGCGGCGAGAACCGGGCCCCGGCGAGCCCGTCCGAGCTGGCCTCGCTACGCTCACTGATGCGCGGCGTTTACGCCGGCAAAGGGATCGGTAAAGGGGAAAAAATCGGCCGTGACCAGGTCTTTTTCGCGATGCCGCTGCAGGAAGGACAATTGACCAGCGGCGAGTGGGTGGACGGGCTGGTCGCCGACCGGGATTACGAGGAAAACCAGCCGATCGGCGAGATCGTCGCCAACTCGCCGCTACCGGAAAAGGAGATCATCTACCGGATCATGCTCCAGGTCAAGGGGATGCTCAACCAGGCCCGGATCGCCATCGGCCGGGAAAGCGCCATCGAGATCTCGCACCACTACGGCCTTGAGCGCTTCCGCGAATTCGGCGCCGTGATCATCACCTGCATCAACCGTCAGTACTGCAAAAAGCTGGTCATCCAGCTGCCGCGCCAGAAGCACCCCTACCACTACCACGCCAAGAAGGAGGAGACCTTCCAGCTGCTCTACGGCGACCTCGAGGTCGAACTCGAAGGCCGCCGGATCAGGGTCGAGCCCGGCGACACGGTGCTGGTCGAACCCGGGCAGTGGCACAAGTTCCACACCCTCGACGGGGCCATCTTCGAGGAGGTTTCAACCACCCACTTCAACAACGATTCCTTCTACGAGGACGAACGCCTCGCCCGCCTGCCCCGCGAGGCGCGAAAAACCGAGGTGCCGAACTGGAGCGCCCTGGTCTAGGACAAAAAAAATGGCAGTCAAGGTGGTGGTGCTCGATTACGACGGCACCCTGGTCGATTCCAACCGGCTCAAATATGAGGCCTATTTCCGGGTCTTTCCCGAAACCCCGGAAAACCGAAAACGGATCAAGGCGATCCTGGATCGCATCTACGAGCTCAGCCGCTATACGATCCTTGCCGAGATCATCAGGGAGATCGAAGGTTTGCGCGACGGCCCCGAGCTCGGCAGCCGGGTCGCCGCGGCCGCCGAAGCCTACAACGACCTGGTCATGGAGATCGCCATCAACTGCCCCGAAATCCCCGGCGCCAGGGACCTGCTCGAGCAGCTCAAAGAAAGAAAAATACCCACCTTTTTGAGCTCCAACACCCCGGAAAAATATCTTGATGAGATTATCCGGGGCCGGGGCTGGAAAGGATATTTTACCGCCCTCTACGGCTATCCCCGGAAAAAAGCGGACACCGTCCGGATGCTCCTGGAGCGGGAAAAACTGGCCCCCGAAGAACTTTTGGTCGTTGGCGACGGCAACTCCGACCGCCTTGCGGCCACCGAAAACCGAACCCTTTTTCTGCCGGTCTCCGGAGGAAAATTACCGCTGAACAAGATCCTCAATCTGCTCGCCGGAAAATCGCCATGTTAAAAGACAACAACATCCTGGTCGTCGTCCCGGCCCGGGGCGGGAGCAAGGGCATCAAGCTCAAGAACCTAAAGCCCCTGGCCGGCATTCCCCTGGTGGAAATTGTCGGGCGGGTGGTCGACGAGCTTGATTTCGTCGACCGGGCCGTGGTTTCGACCGACCATGACGAAATCGCCGCGGCGGCGGAAAAAGCGGGCCTTACCGCCCCCTTCAGGCGGCCACAAAGCCTGGCCGGCGACCGCATCGCCGACTGGGACGTGCTTGTCCACGCCCTTGAGGAATGCGAAAAGCTCGACGGCCGCCGCTACGAGGTCATCGTCATGCTCCAGCCGACTTCGCCCTTTCGCCTGCCCCGGCACGTCGCCGCCACGGTAACCAAGCTGGTGGACGGCGGTTTTGACGCCGTCTGGACGGTCTCGCCGACCGATTCCAAGGCCCACCCGTTGAAACAACTGATCATCGACGGCGAACGTCTCGACTACTACGATCCCGCCGGGGCCAAGATCATCGCCCGCCAGCAGCTGCAGCCGGTCTACCACCGCAACGGCGTGGCCTACGCCATCAGCCGGGAATGCCTGCTGGAACAAAAAAGCATCATGGGCCACAATCCTTCCTGCGTGGTCGTCACCGACCCCCTGGCCAACATCGACACCAGCGAGGATTTTCTCTGGGCCGAGTTCCTCCTGGACCGGGGCCTGGCGCCCGAAGTCGCCCGGCTGCTGGACAAAAAAGCACCGGCCGGACCCTGAGGCAATGTCACCGCCGCCGCTCATCATCCCGATCGAAAACCAGGTCCGGGAACTCGACGCCAAGCTCCTTTTGGCTTTGGTCGCCGCCGGTCACGGCTTTGTTACGCTACTCGGCTCACGGCTGGAAATCGACTTTCGCGCAGCCTCGTATCCGCCCGCCATCTACCTGGCCAAAAGCATGACCAAGAGAAGCCGGAAGATGTTCAAGATCATGGATCTTGCCGGCCACCGGATCGCCGCCTGGGACGAGGAGGCCCTGATCCACCCCCCCGACCAGACCTATTTCGACCGCCGCCTGGATGCCGTCTCGATCACCCATGTCAGTGATCTCTTCGCCTGGGGGGAAGACAACGCCGCCCTCTGGCGGCGCTGGCCCGACCTGCCTCCAAAAATCGCCATCCACCTGACCGGCAATCCCCGGGGCGACATGCTGCGGCCGGAACTCAAGGAGTTCTTCGCCGCCGAAAGCGCGGAGCTTGGCCGGCAGTACGGCGATTTTTTCCTGGTCAACACCAACTTCAGCTTCGTCAACCCCTTCTTTCCCGACCAGGGCCTCTACCAGCCGGGCAAAGTGGACGAAAACGGCCTCCCGCTTTACGGCCGGGCCGCGATCGGTATGGAACGGGAATTTGTCGACCGCCTTTACCGACACAAGAACAACGTCTTTGCCTCGTTCAAAAAGATGCTGCCCAAACTGGCCGCGGCCTTTCCCGCGATCCGAATCGTCATTCGCCCCCACCCGGTGGAAAACCCGGCCGTCTACCATGAAATCGCTTCAGGCTGCCCGAACCTCGAGGTCATTAGCCGGGGCAACGTCATTCCCTGGATCCGGGCGGCCCGGGCCGTCATCCACAACGGCTGCACGACCGGGGTCGAGGCCTATATGCTGGGAGAGCCCGCCGTAAGCTTTCGGGCCGC
>WFRT01000363.1 GCA_015486445.1 Pseudomonadota bacterium
ATTTCCACCCGGGGCAGCTGCAGGGCGGCCGCGATCTCTGCGATCCTGTCCCGCCGGGCCTGGAACTTTTCCCGCCAGGTTTTGAGGGCCTCGCGGCTGTTGCTGTCGAGCAGGGCGAAATGTCGGCCGTCGCTGATCCGGTAGCGGCCGGGCGGCGGCGGTTCGAGCTCGAAAGGATCGACCAGTTGGCAGAGGATGAGATCGCTGTGGCGGGAGAGCCGGGCCAGGTCGGCCTTGAGATCGGGGTAGAGATCGAAAAAATCACCGATCAGAAAGATCCGGCTGCCCGGCCGCAGGGAGCGGCGGGCCTGGTGCAGGAGCTTCTCCAGCCCGACCCCGTCGTTGTCCCGGTCGGGAAAACGGCGGCTGGCCTCGGCCAGGGCCTGGACCAGGCGCAGGACCCCCTGGCGGCCGGCCCGGGGCCGCAGTTCGTAATCCTGGCCGGGAGCGCTCAGCAGGCCGCCGACGCGGTCGCCGCCAGCCGCCGCGCTCCAGCCGACCAGGGCCGCAAGCCGGGCCGCGACCACCGATTTGAAGGCTTTCCGGGTGCCGAAATAGAGCGTCGGGCTGAAGGCGACCACGGGGATCACGGGCCGGTCGCGTTCCTCGGTGTAGAGCTTGGTGTGAAGTTTGCCGGTGCGGGCCGTAACCCGCCAGTCGATGTGGCGGATGTCGTCGCCCGGGGTGTAGATCCGGGATTCGGAATAGTCCATGCCCCGGCCCCGGAACCGGGAGAGGGCGTTGCCGGCCAGGATCGAGGCCGCCGGCCGCCGGCCGCCGAGGGTCAGGGCCCGGGCCAGGTGGCGCAGCTCCACCAGTTCGGCGATGCTGCAGTAGAGTCCCTCGCCCTCCCGGGCCGGGCCGCGGGGCGGAGTCGGCCGAAAAAAGCGGGTCAGTCGTTTTTTCATCGCTTTCAGGGCACCGGGATGCGCCGCAGCAGTTCGTCGACCACCCGGTCGCTGCTGATGCCCTCGGCCTCGGCTTCGTAGCTCAGCAGCAGGCGGTGGCGGAGGATGTCGTGGATGACCGCCTGGATGTCCTCGGGCGTGACGTAGTCGCGCCGGTCGAGCCAGGCCCGGGCCCGGGCGCAGCGGTCCATGGCAATGGTCGCCCGGGGGCTGGCCCCGTATTCGATCCAGCGCTCCATTTCCTCCCCGTAGGCCCCGGGGTTGCGGGTTCCGACCACCAGCTGGACGATATATTCCCGTAGCGGCTCGGCCAGGTAGAGGTCCAGGACCTCGGTTCGGGCCCGGCGGATCGTCTCAGGGCACAAAAGGGCTGCGGGGGTGTCGGCCCGGCCCAACTCGGCCCGGGCCTCGGCCCGGGCCAGTTCGAGAATCCGGGCTTCACTCTTACTGTCGGGATAGCCGACGTTGACCTGCATCAGGAAGCGGTCGAGCTGGGCCTCCGGCAGGGGGTAGGTGCCCTCCTGCTCGATCGGGTTCTGGGTCGCCATGACCATGAACAGTTCGGGCAGCCTGTGGGTCTTGCGGCCGACGCTGATCTGTCTTTCCGACATCGCCTCGAGCAGGGCCGACTGGACCTTGGCCGGGGCCCGGTTGATCTCGTCGGCGAGGATGATGTTGTGGAAGAGCGGCCCCGGCTGGAAGCTGAAGGAGTCGGTGTCACGGCGGTAGATCTCGGTGCCGGTCAGGTCGGCGGGCAGCAGGTCGGGGGTGAACTGGAGGCGCTGGAAATCGCCCTCGATGCAGTCGGCCAGGGCCTTGACGGCCCGGGTCTTGGCCAGTCCCGGGGCCCCTTCGACCAGCAGGTGGCCGTTGGCCAGCAGGCAGATGAGGAGGCGTTCGACCAGCAGCTTCTGGCCGATGATCTCCTCTCCCATGCGGGCCCGGGCCTGGTTGAACAGGTCGCGGACCGGGTGATCATCACTTTCCGGCTCTCCGGCGGCAGAGAGGATTTCTGATTTTTGGTTTTCCATTGCACTAGAATCCTGCAGTTTGAGGTTTGATGAATAGTTGTCCGCCGGCGGGCTCTCAGGCCCGGGCCGGGAAAGGGCGGTGCCGGCGGTCTGGTCCGGGAAAAAACAAAAGCACGGAACCTTAGCGGGGTAAACCGCCGGTTCCGTGCTTTTGCGGGGAGGGGGCTCTGG
>WFRT01000364.1 GCA_015486445.1 Pseudomonadota bacterium
CAAACATACAGTCGAGGTCAATACCAGGCTCTGCTCGGGCTGCGGTCTTTGTGTCGAGGCCTGTCCCTACGGTGCCCGTGAACTCAACCCGGCGACAATGATCGCCGAAGTGCATTACGATCTCTGTCACGGCTGCGGCTCCTGTGCCGCGGTCTGTCCCAACGGGGCTACCCAGCAGATCGGTTTCGACAAGGGACAGGTCATGGCCATGAGCCAGGCGGTGTTAAAAAGGGGTTGATCGCTGTCTGCACGGCCCGCGCCCGACCCCGTATTCGGTTGAACAGTTACAAACTTAAAACCATTTCAGAAACGGTAAAAAAGCATGTCGGAAAACAGCAGTAACGAATTTGAGCCGAGAATCGTTGGTTTCCTCTGTCACTGGTGTACCTATACCGGGGCCGACCTGGCCGGGACCACCCGCCAGCAGTACCCGGCCGGAATCCGCATTATCCATCTAATGTGTTCCGGCGCCATCGACGTGGTTTACATTCTCAAGGCCCTGCTCGACGGGGCTGACGGAGTGCTGGTCGGCGGCTGCCACCCGGGTGATTGCCACTACCAGACCGGAAACCTCAAGGCCCGCAGGCGGATTGCCCTGTTGAGGAGCATCATGGAGACCCTGGGGCTCGATCAGGAACGGGTCTGGCTGCGCTGGATCAGTGCCAGCGAGGGCCGGCTTTTTGCCGAGACCATCCGGGAGTACGACGGCGCCCTCAAACAGCAGGGGGCCAACCCCCTGGCCGGCGAGTGGGATCTTTAGTGAACCGATAGTAAGGTGTTTTGGAGATAAAAATGAAGACAACCACCATCGATCTTGCCGGCGCCGATTTTACCGGCGGGATCGAAGCCTTTTTAGCCCGGCTTTTGGAAAGCGGCCTGGTCGGCAGCCTGCTGGTGCCGAAAAAGACTACCGGGGGCGACAACTACGTGCAGGCCCTGATCAAAAACCCGGCCCTTTTGCAGGATACCGATGTCAGCGCCCCGGTCATGCCGGTGCACGCCGCGCGGATCATTTCGAACCTGACCTTTCGCGATCCCGGGGAGAAAATCGGGGTCGTGGTGCGGCCCTGCGAAGCCCGGGCCCTGGTCGAGTTGGTCAAGTTCAAGCAGATTACCCGGGAAGCGCTTTTCATCATTGCCGTCGACTGCCTGGGAACTTACGAACCCAAGGTCTTTTCCGCTCTGGTGAAGGCCGGTCAGGATCCGGCCGCGGAGTTGCGCCGCCAGGCCGCAGCCGGCTCGACCAGCCCGACCGAGGGCGCGGCTTTTCGTTCCGCCTGCGAGATCTGCAGCTTTCCCGGGGCCGTCGAGCCGCCGCTGGTCGACCTGGTGATCGGCCTGTGGGGGGTGGACTGCGGCCGGGAACTCTATTTCGAGGCCGAAGACGAAACCGCAGCTCTGCTGGCGGAAAAGCAGGTGCTCGAATTCAACGACCGGGAAAACTCCAGGCGCCGCGAAATCATCGCCAGACTTTCCGGGGAACGGGCTGAAAGCCGTGACCTGGTACTCGATGAATTCAGCCGCCGGGTCGACTCCCTGAAAGGAATCCAGGAGCTGCTTTCGACCTGCATGCGCTGTCACAACTGCATGATCAACTGTCCGATCTGCTACTGTCGCGAGTGTGTTTTCCGCTCCCCGACCTTCGAGCACACCCCGGATCAGTACCTCGGCTGGGCCGGGGAGAAGGGGGCGATCCGGATGCCGGCCAATACCGTGATGTTCCACCTGACGCGGCTCAACCACATGGTCATTTCCTGTGTCGGCTGCGGCATGTGCGACACCGCCTGCCCCAATGATATCCCGGTGATGTCGCTGTTTCGGACGGTGGGACGCAAGACCCAGGCGATGATGGAGTACGAACCCGGCCGCAGCTACGACGAACCCGCCCCGGCCACAACCTTCAGGGAGAACGAGTTCGCCAAAGAGGCCGGCTGCGGACATTGAGGGGATGTAATTTTTTTACACGGATAAAAACATAAATTTAGATACCGGTGCCGTCGGCACCAGCGCCGTAACAGCAGGAGGTAGACGATAATGAGCGACGTGAAAAAGGAGATCAGGGTAGCCACCGGCGACCGGGCCATTCTGCCCGAGGGTACCCGGCTGGTGCCGATCTATATCATGGGCAAGAAATACATGGTGCCCGAAACCATGACCATTCAGAAGGCCATCGAGTATGCCGGCTACCAGTTTATCCGCTCCTGCGGCTGCCGGGGGGGGATTTGCGGGGCCTGTCCCACGGTCTACCGGATTCTGGGCGACTACCACCTCAATTTCTGCCTTGCCTGCCAGACCGTGGTCAAGGAAAACATGTACCTGACCCAGATTCCCTTCTTTCCCGCCAACCGGGCCAAGTACAATCTCGAAGAGGTCGACGCCTCGGCCGAAACCGTGATGAAGCTTTATCCCGAGGTGCTTAAATGCGTGGCTTGCAACACCTGTACCAAGTCATGTCCGATGGATATCGAGGTCATGGAGTATGTCAATGCCGCCATGCGCGGCGACATCGCCAAGGTGGCCCGGCTGTCGTTTGACTGCATTCAGTGCGGCCTGTGCTCCTCGCGCTGTCCGGCCCAGATCCAGCATTTTCACCTGGCCCAGCTCTGCCGCCGGCTGCACGCCCGCTACCAGGTTCCCCAGGCCGAGCACTTAAAGCCGCGGGTTGCCGACATCAGGGCCGGCAAGTTCGAAAAGATACTCAAGGAACTGGTCAACGATGACCGGGAGACCCTGGAAAAACTGTATGTCGAACGTGAAATGGAGCCCCAGGACAGCCACGACTGGGAACCCAGCGACAAACAGTTTCTCTAATCCCATCCCGAGAGAGGCTCCGCGGTCACAAGACGCAAAGTAAACAAGTTTTCACAACTGGATATACTTGAGGATAAAAAATTTTAAGGCTCGGCAGCGGTTTTCACGGCAGAGTCCGGAGGTTCGAGGATACGGCGTTTCCAGGCCTGGCCGTATTGACGAAGAGCTTCCGGGCAACGCCGCCGACAACGGCTGCGCCGCCGACAACGAGGTAAATTATGGGTTACACACCTGAGATGCTGGACCTGATCAAAAAGGTCGAGGCAACCCGGCCGGAAAGGCTGGAAAAAAGTAAAAAGGGGATCGATTTCGAAGCCCTGTCTCTGGCCGGTCGTGAAGAGGTTCTGAGCAAGTTTCATCCCGATTACAAGGCCGAGGGCCGGCACGCGGTACGGGTCGGGCCGAGCAAGGGTGAAGTTTACCCGGACGAGTTCGCCGATGTTCTCGAGTCGAAGGCCCGGCTCCTGGTGGCCGGAGAGGAACTGGAAAAACTGCTTGAGTATGAAACCGATGTCCTGGTTATCGGTGCCGGCGGCGGGGGCTCCTCGGCCGCCCTGCTGGCCCAGGAACAGGGCTGCAAGGTGATTTTGGCGACCAAGCTGCGCCACGGCGATGCCAACACGGTGATGGCCGAGGGCGGGATCCAGGGCGCCACCCAGGAGGTGGATTCACCTTACTACCACTATCTCGATGTCATCGGCGGCGGTCATTTCACCAATACCCCGGAACTGGTCGCGGCCCTGGCCAATGACGCGCCCCTGGTTATCGAATGGCTCGAACGTTTGGGCCTGATGTTCGACAAGAACCCCGACGGCCGGCTCCGGGTCCGGCACGGCGGCGGCACCTGCCGTAAACGCATGCACTCTTCCGGGGATATGACCGGGTCGGCGATCATGCGGGTGCTGCGCGATGAAATCCGCAACCGCGATGAAGACATCACCGTGCTCGAGTTCTCCTCGGCGGTCGAGATCCTGAAGGATTCCCAGGGCCGGGCCGCCGGCGCCCTGTTCTACAACATGGAAACCGAGGAGTACTTCGTTATCAAGGCCAAGGCCACGGTAATCGCCACGGGCGGCTACGGCCGACTTCACATCCAGGGTTTCGCCACCACCAACCACTACGGGGCCACGGCCGACGGCCTGGTCATCGGCTATCGGGCCGGGGTGCCGCTGGCGTTTATGCACTCGACCCAGTATCATCCTACCGGGGTTGCCTTCCCGGAACAGAATATCGGTTTGCTGATTACCGAAAAAGTTCGGGGGCTGGGCGCCAACCTGGTCAATATCTTCGGTGAACAGTTTGTTTTCGAACGTGAACCCCGCGATGTCGAATCGGCCTGCATCATTCGCGAATGCCTGGAGCGCGGCAACGGCATCGTTACCCCGACCGGCCGGGTTGGAGTCTGGCTCGATTCGCCGATGATCGAGGTTCTCGAGGGCCCCGGGGCAGTCAAGCGTGAACTGCCGGCCAAGCACATTCAGTTCATGCGCTACGGGATCGACATCTCCAAGGTGCCGATGCTGGTTTATCCCACCCTGCATTACCAGAACGGCGGCCTGACCATCAATGACACCAGCGCCACCTGCGTGCCCGGTCTCTTCGCCGCCGGCGAGGCCACCGGCGGGGTGCACGGTGAAAATCGTCTGATGGGCAATTCGCTGCTCGACATCACGGTTTTCGGCCGTCGGGCCGGGACCAGCGCGGCCCATTACGCCAAGGGTTTCGAAGGGGAGATCAAGGGTCTCAACATGGACCATGTTAAAGACTACCACAAGGAACTCGAAGAGGCCGGGATCGAAACCGAGCGCTGTGCGCCGATGCTGCTGCCCAACTACACCCGCGAAGAGATCATGGAGAAACAGCTGACGACCAGCTATCGCGGGGGGATTCGAGCCTGAGTCGGGGCCGGGAAGGTTGGCCGCGGCCGAACATTTCTTGTTAAGGATATGAACAAGTAGCCAAGAGCAGGAGGAGAGATGAAAATTCACGAATACCAGGCCAAGAACCTGTTGCGGGAAGCCGGGGTTCCGGTGCCCGAGGGGGTTCCGGTTTTTAAGCTCGACGAGGTCGAGGCGGCGGTCGGTCGGCTGGGCGGCGGAACGGTTGTCGTCAAGGCCCAGATTCATGCCGGAGGCCGGGGCAAAGGCGGCGGCGTCAAGGTTGTCAACGGGCTCGAAGAGGCCCGCAAGGCGGCTTCTAAGATTCTCGGGATGCAGCTGGTGACGCACCAGACCGGCCCTGAAGGCAAAAAGGTCAAGCGTCTCCTGATCGAAGAGGGGATGGATATCAAAAAGGAATACTACTTCGGGATCGTCGTCGACCGGGCCCGTGAATGCCCGGTGATTATGGCCAGTACCGAGGGCGGCATGGAAATCGAAAAGGTCGCGGCCGAGACCCCGGAAAAGATTATCAAGGAGTATGTCGACCCGGCCCTGGGCCTGCGGCCCTTCCAGGCCGCCAAGATCGCCTACGGCCTGGGATTTGAAGGCAAGGTGGTGCGCAAGGCCAGCGCTCTGTTCATGAATCTTTATAAATTCTTCGAACAGCAGGACTGCTCCCTGGTGGAGATCAATCCGCTGGTCGAGACCGGCGACGGCCGGGTTCTGGCTCTCGACGCCAAGGTCAATTTCGACGACAACGCCCTTTATCGGCACAAGGATCTCTGGGGCGAGCTGCGTGATTTTGACGAGGAGGAGCCGCTCGAAATTGAGGCTTCGAAATTCGGGCTCAACTACATCAAGCTCGACGGCGAGGTTGGCTGTATGGTCAACGGGGCCGGGCTGGCGATGGCGACGATGGACATCATCAAGCTGGCCGGGGCCGAGCCCGCCAACTTTCTTGACGTCGGTGGCGGCGCCAACGCCGAATCGGTGGCCAACGCTTTCCGCATCATTCTCTCCGACGCCAATGTCAAGGCGGTTCTGGTCAATATCTTCGGCGGCATTGTTCGCTGCGACCGGATTGCCGGCGGCATCATCGAAGCCACCAGGATGGTAGATGTCAACGTCCCGCTGGTGGTTCGTCTGGAGGGTACGAATGCCGAGGAGGCTTCGAAAATTCTCGAGGAGTCAGGCATCAAAATGACTGTGGCCCGGGGCCTGGCGGACGCTGCCGAAAAGGTAGTGGCTTCTTTCAAGTAGAGGAGAATTTCCATGTCTATATTAGTGAACAAGAACAGCAGAATCGTGGTCCAGGGAATCACCGGCAACGAGGGCATGTTTCATGCCCGCCAGTGCATTGCCTACGGCACCCGGGTCGTGGCCGGGGTGACCCCGGGCAAAGGCGGCCAGAAGATGGATGAAGTTCCGGTTTTCAACACCGTGGCCGAGGCGGTGGCCGGGGCCGGGGCCAACGTCTCGCTGATTTTCGTGCCGCCGCCGTTTGCCGCCGACGCTATCATGGAAGCGGTCGATGCCGGGGTTGAACTGGTGGTCTGTATCACCGAAGGAATTCCGACCCTCGACATGCTCAAGGTGAAGGCTTTCATGAAGGGTAAAAAAAGCCGCCTGATTGGTCCCAACTGTCCCGGGGTTATCACTCCGGACGAGGCCAAGGTCGGGATCATGCCGGGTTTTATTCATAAAAAGGGGAGTATCGGGGTGATCTCGCGCAGCGGTACCCTGACCTACGAGGCCGTCAAACAGTTGACCGAACGGGGGCTGGGGCAGTCGACCTGCATCGGTATCGGCGGCGACCCGATTATCGGCAGCCAGTTTATTGACCTGCTGGCCCTTTTCGAGAACGATCCGGATACCGAGGCGGTGGTCATGATCGGTGAAATCGGTGGGACTGCCGAGGAAGAGGCGGCCGCCTTCGTCAAGAACCATATGAGTAAGCCGGTAATCGGATTTATCGCCGGCCAGACCGCACCTCCGGGCCGGCGCATGGGGCATGCCGGGGCGATTATCGCCGGCGGCAAGGGTACCGCGGCCGAGAAGATGGCGGCCATGACTGCGGCCGGCATCCATGTAGTCAAAAGCCCGGCCGACATCGGGGTCACCGTGGTCAAGGCCTTGTAAAGCTGCTGAATCTTCAAGAACTGCCGTGTTTGTTTCAATGACCCCGGGGGATATTTCTTCTTCCGGGGTCATTTTATGGAGGGCAGTGAGGGCCGGCGCCGGCGGCCGTATCTGCCCGGTTTACTTTCCTGATGCAGGTTTGTATTCTTAACTTCTTTTGTGCTAATATGGGAGAGCAGACAAGATAAAGGCGCGGCCCGGTGAGCGCGTCGTTTCGCTTTTCGCGGTCCTGATTTGGGGAGAAAATGAGCCAGCCGATTGAGAAAGAGGTTCCACAGCGGGCAGCGTTTAAACGCAGGACCCTGTTCCAGGTGGTTGGCGGCCTCCTGGTGGTCGCTCTCTGCCTGCTGCTGTTTGCCACCTACAGCCATCGCCGTTCCCTGGAGTACAGCCGCCGGCAGGTGGCCGAACAGGCCTCAGTGGTTGCCCGGGATATCGGCCGGCAGAATCCCGGCGGGGTCGAAGCCTATTTGAAACTGGCCGCTAAAGTCTACTTTTACAAGACCATCGATATTGTCCGCCCGGATGGCCGCTCCTTCATCCATGTCGAAGGGCCTCCGCTGCAGGGGATCGATCTCTACCTCTTCAATGCCGGCCTGATGCCGGTTCACCATTACAAAACCGAGGTCGTCTTTCAGGGCCGGAAGATCGCGTTTTTCAAAGTCTCCCAGTATTGTCACATCTTTTATCATATCTTCAATTTCCTGGTTTTCCTGCTCCTGGTCATGTTTTTCGGGTTGTTTGTCTACAACCTCATTTCCAGCCGCCGGTTTCTGGAGCGTAGAATCGAGGAAGAGGTGGCCCGCAGCCGGGCCAGTAAAAAACGTTTCCTGGAACTGGTGAACCTGTTGCCGGAGATTGTCTGGGAGGCCGATCTCGAGGGGCATATCATCTTTGCCAACCGGACCGCCCAGGAACGTTTCGGGGTGGTCGATGACCAGGCCGAGAACCGCGATGATAAGGAGGAAGAGATTTTTAATCTCTTCGATTTTATCGTGCCGGAAGACCGGGCCCGAGCCAAGAAGGATTTTCTCGATGAGATCAGGTCCACGAAATACGACTTCCGCGAATATACCGTCCAGACCCGGACCGGGACGACCTACCCCGTGATTTCCCGCCTGGCCCCGGTCTATGAAGATGGAAAACCGATCGGGGCCCGGGGTATTGCCATCGACATCACCGAACTGCGCCAGCTCGAGCAGCGCCTTGACCAGGCCCAGAAAATGGAAGCCATCGGCACCCTGGCCGGGGGGATCGCGCACGACTTCAACAATATCCTGACAGCGATAATCGGCTACATACAACTGGTTGAAATCAAGCTCAAGGACAGCTCTCCGGTGCTTGCCGACCACCTCGGCCAGGCCCTGCAGGCCGCGGCCCGGGCCCGCGACCTGGTACAGCAGATCCTGACTTTCAGCCGCCGTTCCGAACAGAACTGCCGGGTTTTGGAGATGCGCAGGGTGGTCCGTGAAACCGTCAAGCTGATTCGTTCTTCAATCCCGTCGACCATCGAAATCCGTTCATCCCTGAAGGCTCCGGGCCTTGTTGTCGCCGACGAAGCCCGGCTCCACCAGATGACGATGAACCTCTGCACCAATGCCTACCAGGCCATGGAGGAGCAGCAGAAGGGGGTTATGGAGATCGACCTGAGCGAGGTCGTGGCAGCCAATCCCCAGATTCCCGGCAGTCCTTTGCGCCGTTATCTGCGGCTGCTGGTTTCCGACACCGGCTGCGGGATCGAAAGCCACGATCTCAAAAAGATTTTCGACCCCTATTTCACGACCAAGGAGACCGGCAAGGGCACCGGCCTGGGGCTGGCGGTGGTCTACGGCATCGTCGAGGAGTACGGGGGGTTTATCGAAGTCGAAAGCCGCAGCGGCCTGGGTACCTCGTTTCATGTCTACCTGCCGCTGGCCAGCCCGGAGGTGGAGGTGCTGCAGCCTGAAGAGGCCTTGTCCGAGCCCGTCTCAACGGGCAACGGCGAACTGCTGCTGCTGATTGATGATGAAAATAATGTTCTCGATGTGGTCGGGCGCTACCTCGAAGAAAACGGCTATCGGGTTGAGCGCTGCAGCGACCCCGCCCAGGCTTTGCAGAAGCTCTTTGCCGACCCCGCGCTCTATCATCTGGTGATTACCGACCAGACCATGCCCGGCATGCTCGGCCTGGAGGTTTCCCGCAAGGTCAAGGAGATCCGGTCCGACTGCCCGGTGATTCTCTGCTCCGGTTACCGGGCCGGACTTGATAACGAAAGCCTGCGGGAATCGGGAGTCGATCTCTTTTTGCAAAAACCCCTGTCTTTCAACAAACTGGTTGCCGCCGTCCGCAAACTTATCGACCAAACCAGCCGTTGAGGGTGGCTTGACCGAGGACCTGGCCCCGGATGGCCGCCTGCAACTCGCCCGCTGTTCTGATTCCTGTTGGCAATTTTTCACATCGCAGGGCGTACAGGGTGAAGGAGTACTCATGATCACCGCTACCCGGGGGCGGCTGGGGGCCGCCCCAGCCGGGGGTGCCGAAACTGTTGTCAAGCTCCCGGCAGCCTTCCGGCATCCCGGTTAGCGACGCTCCTTCGGCCAGGGAGTCGCAGTCTGCCGGAAGGTTGATTACGAGCCAGTGAACCCAGCGCCTGGCCACCGGGTGAAGATCGACGCACAGCAGCGCCAGGGAGCGGGTGCCGGCCGGAACCGCTTCCCATGCGAGGCCTGGTGAAATATTTTTTCCCCCGGCCTGTGGTCGGGCCAGCCGGTCCGGCAGGCGGCCGTTGGCGGTAAAACTTTTGGAATGCAGGCTGAATACTTTGCCGGCCGGCATCGCGCCAGCACAGTTCAGGACGATAAAAATCATTGCGGCGGATAAAAACAGAAATCTTTTTTTCATCTCGGCTCAGTCTCCTTTTCCGGTTCCGGTTGAAAAGCGGCGGTCCGGCTCCCTTTTCCCTGTCATGTCGGTCCCGGGCCTTTATGCGAAAGATATTCCCGTTTGGGTCGTTATGTCAAGATTGCCTGAAAGCGGTGCGGTAAAGTACTGGGTGAATGGATGGGGTTGAATCGGCGGGTAAAACATCTCCTGCGGCATCTTCATACCGGCTTGCTGGCCGCGAGAGCCCGGCGCCGGAAGGGCTGTCATTCCCGGGTTGCGGAAAAGGTGCGGCTGGTGCTTTTTCTCAGCCGGCCCCAGGATATCGACCTCTATCTCGACATCTATCGGGCGGCCGCAATCAGGTCCGATATCCGGGTTGATTTCTGGGCCACGCGGCGGGCCCTGGAACATTTCCCCGTCATGCCGGAGCGTTTGGCCGAACACGGGATCGAGGTCGGGCTGGTTGTCGACCACCGGAACCTGGGCCGTGTCGAAGATCGGCTTTTCGGGATCGACGCCCTGCTTAACACGGTGGAATCGTCCTATGCCGCTCACAAGGTGCCCCATCGCCTGGTGCGCATTGCCAATGCCTGTGGAGTTATGACCTACACCCTGCAGCATGGGTTCGAAAACCTGGGCCTGACCTACCTGGATGACCAGCAGGGCAGCGGGGTCACCTTTGCGGCCCGCCGGGTTTTAAGCTGGGGGAGGGTGGCAGACCTGCCGGGCCGGCTGGCGGCTGATACCCGGCGCAAGTGTGTTGCCGTGGGCTGCCCCAAAAGTTTTCCCGAAAAGCCGGCTGACAAATCCCCGGCTTCCGGCCGCCCGCTGGTGGCGGTCTTCGAAGGGCTTCACGCCGGTCGTTTCGATGCCGTTTACCGCCAGCAGTTTTTTTCCGACCTTTCCCGGATGGTGGATGAATTCAAAACCTTGCGCTTTGTTTTGAAACCTCATCCCGGGATTGTGGCGCGGGATTCGGAACACCAGCGGGGCCTTGACCGGCTGGCTGAAAAGATCGAGGTACTGGACCCGGCCCGGCCGGAAAAATGCGCGCTTTTTCCCACTCCGGAACTGCTCGCCCTCTCCCGGGCCGTAATTACCACGCCTTCGACCATCGCCCTTGACGCCGCCCTGGCCGGGGTGCCGGCCGCGGTCGTACGCAACGGCCAGAAAATTTCCTATTACGAGCTTTACCGCCCCTTGCCGCTGCTCGATACGGTGGATGATTGGCGCCGCTTTCTGGCGGCCGCCGCCGACAACGCGCCGGAGTCGATCGCGGTAACGGAAGCTTTTCACAGGCGGGTGATGCTGCCCGGCAATGCCGCCGGGCGGATTCTTGATCTGGTGGTGGCTGATTGCCGGGGTGGGGCCGCAGCTAATTGATGCCGCCGGGCCGGTGCCCGCGGTGTCGTCATAAGAAAACAGAAAGCCCGGCCGAAATCTCCGGCCGGGCTTTCTGTTTTTGTATTTTTTCGGACTGTTTTTTTACCCGGTGGCCCGGTTGTGGTTAGAACTCCTGCAGAGCCTGGTTTTCCTCAAGGAACCTGATCGTTTTTTCAGCCTGGGCCAGTTTTTTCGGTTTCGGGCCCAGCCGTTTTTTGAGATCGGCCTGGTTGGCGACAAATCCCGGAGCCTTTTTGTAGAGAACCGGCTGGATGAACCACTGGCCCGGCAGGGCCTCATGTTTCATCACCTGGACCAGTCTTTTCTGGTAGCCCAGTTTTTCAAGCCGGGTGATCCAGATCCGGTTTTCGGCGTAGTTCAGCATCGCCAGGTCGTTGGAGCTGTCTCCGCCGATCAGGAAGGGACGATCAAGGGTGATATATTTCATGATATTGGCGAGTTTGCCGAAATAGCCGTTCATGGGGTGACAGATCTGGGGGGTGAGATGGTAATGGGAAAGCTCTTCCATGTCGAGATTGGCGTACTTTTTATTTTCCCTTACCAGGTAGGGATCCTTGCAGAGTTTGCCGGTGCGGTCGTCGTTCATCAGGCAACTGATGCCGATGACGTTTTCAGGCGGAATCGCCAATCCGGCGCCGTGCAGTTTCTGGATCCGGGGGTTGAGTTGTTTCAGGACCATCCACCTGACGGTATGAACGTTGCTGGCCGAGGAGATATAGACCTGGTAGCCGTTTTTCAGGAGAACGCCGTAGAGATCCACCATCTCGGGATAGAAGAAAGGCATCCGGTAACCGTTGATCTTGGTTTCCTTCAGATCCTTGCTCCAGTTGTCCTCTTCACCAACGCCATTGCCGTAGGCTTTTTCGGTATAGGGGAGCCAGTCGGCCGGGCTCATCGGCGTCATGATCTGGACGACCCAGCCGTAGCCGTTTTCATAAGGCGTGGTTTCCATCGCGTGGTGTTTGGTGGCGGAGAGAAAATCTTCGTAATATTCCGACAGGCTTTTGACTGTGTCCATGGATATCTTTTTGCCGTCAAGGACGAAATCGACATCGACGCACTTGTAATGTTTTTCTTTGGTCAGCAGGCCGGCCTGGTTCAGGGCCGCCATCGTCGCCTCACCGATATCCCGGCACAGGGTGGTGTTGTCGAAATCGAAGATGCAGATCTTGTTCTGGTTGGCGTTGGCGGCAATCAGTTTTTCGAGCCGGGCCTTGACCGCCGGGTTCCAGTTGCCTTTAAGGGTGACGCTCCCGGCCAGGGCCAGGGCCGAAAACAGGGTGACCAAAAGGGTCGTCGCCAGGCTTAAGGCAAGTCTCTTTTTCCACGTGGTTTTGTTTGTCCGCATCATGCTTTCCTCCTGTAAAAGTTCAATGGATAACGAACGGTGATTAGACAGTTTTTTGCAGTTTACTTGTCGTCTCCCGGCGCTGTTTTCGGCCATTGGTTTCAGTCTTTTATCCGGTAAGGCCGTGGGAGCTTGGGATTATGGATAAAATACTAACGCTATTTTAGTGAATATAACAGTTGCTTCGGGATAATGTCAAGACTGCGGAGGTTCGGATGAAAACAATATTGACTTTGTATTCTTTTTTGGCTTATTATGAAACTTTTGGACAATCAGGGGCTGAGATGATGCCGGCGGAAAGTTTCGCTGGCCGGATGAAGCCGGTTTCCCGGGTTGCCGGGGAAATCTTGCCCGGGCAAACTACAGGCGGGCCCGTAGGCTGCTGAAATTGTAACTATTCAGCCGAATATGGGGTCAGGCGCGGCTTTTCTTCGCTAAGCGTTAAGATTTCTGTTTTTCCTTACGCTCACTCCGCCCGCACCCCAAGGGCACTTCCGTTGGGCGCATGCAAAACTCGCTACGCTCAGACAGTTGCAATGCTTATGGGCTCCCGCTCGCTGGGAAAAACAACGAAATCTTTCCGAAATCGCTCAGAAAAACCACCCCCGCCCCCTCCTGAA
>WFRT01000365.1 GCA_015486445.1 Pseudomonadota bacterium
GAGCTACATGGGCCCAAAACGATTCAACGTTACCGAAAGTATGGGGAGGGAAGGATTTGAACCTTCGAAGGCTTCCGCCGACAGATTTACAGTCTGTTCCCTTTGACCACTCGGGAACCTCTCCCTGACACTACTAAAAAACCTTAATAAATACCAACAAATGGAGCTGGCGATGGGACTCGAACCCGCAACCTGCTGATTACAAGTCAGCTGCTCTTCCAGTTGAGCTACGCCAGCCGACATTTTGCAATCCTCAAAAACAAGGCTGACCCGTTTAGCACAACTGACCCGAGCGTGTCAATATTTTTTCTCTTTTTTTCCGAGAACCTCCGCCTGGAAATCTCACCCGGCCGCCGGCCGGATTTTAACCAGGGCCGCCGCCGCCGCGGCCTGCTCGGCGCTTTTCCGGGAACTTCCCCGGCCGGTCCCGAGAACCCGGCCGCCGCCGTCGCAAACCTCGACTTCGAAAAGCGGCCGGTGGTCGGCTCCCTGCCGTTTTACCAGGCGGTAGACGGGAGGGCTGCCATGGTCGGCCTGGAGCCGCTCCTGGAGTTCACTTTTATGGTCCGCCGCCCGGCCGCAGGAGGCCACCAGTTCTCCCACCAGCCCCTCGACAACCACGCCGGCACCATCCAGGTAGAGGGCCGCCGCCAGGGCCTCGAAGGCATCCGCCAGCAACCCCGGCCGCCGGCGGCCGCCCTGCTTTTCCTCGCCGCGGCCCAGCCGCAGGTAGCGGCCGAGCTGCAACCGGTCGGCAAAAGCCGCCAGGGACCGGGTGTTGACCACCCGGGAACGCATGCGGGTCAGGCCGCCTTCATCCCACTCCGGCTGCCGCCGAAACAGCAGTTCGCTGACCTTGAGTTCCAGGACGGCATCCCCGAGAAATTCCAGACGCTCGTTGTGAGCCCGGCAGGAGGAGGCCGGAGCCGCCGGCGCTCCCAGTTCATTAACGAATGATTTATGGGTCAGGGCGCGGAGCAGCAAATCCGGGTCCCGGAAAGCATATCCCAGGGCGGCTTCCAGCCGGGCGGGCGGAAAAGGCAATTTTTCCGACAACGGTTCCCCCTGCAGCAATTTACGGATTACAGCAATGCCCGAACGGCATAGCCAATGAAAAACCGGTCCCCGCGCACCGGAAAGCTCGCTGCGGCAGCCCAACATCCCGGACCGGGCCCCGGGCGCGACCTTAAAAAAACGTAAGTATTCAGCCGCATACGGGGTCGGGTGTGGCTTTTCTTCGCTAAGCGTTAAGATTTCTGTTTTTCTTTACGCTCGCTACGCCCGCACCCCAAGGGCACTTCCGTTGGGCGCATTACAAAACTCGCTACGCTCAAACAGTTGCAATGCTTATGGGCTCCCGCCAGCTTAAGAAAAACGACGAAATCTTTCCGAAACCGCTCAGAAAAACCACCCCCCGCCCTCTCCTGAAAGAGGGGAGATAAAATTTAGCTGAATAGTTACAAAAAAACCTGCGTGGATCAGGAGACGAAGAAGGGATTGGTCGCCCGCTCCCGGCCGACGCTGGTCGCCGGACCGTGTCCGGAATAGAGAACGACATCGTCACCCAGGGGAAAGATCTTCTCCCGCGCCGAGCGAATCAGGGTAGCATAATCACCGCCGGGGAAATCGGTGCGCCCGATCGAGCCGGCAAAAATCAAATCACCGACAAAAGCAGCCCCGTCGCCGACCAGCGAGATCGATCCCGGCGAATGGCCCGGAGTCTCCATGACCTTCAGAACCACGCTTTCCCCGATCCTGACCAGGTCGCCATCGCCCAACAGGCGGTCGGGCGGCGGTGAATCCTCGGCCCTCATGCCCCAGAGCAGGGCCCGGCTCGAAATCCTGGTAATCTCGGCGGCACTGGCATGATGGGCCAGGATCGGCGCCCCGGTGGCATCATGCAGGCTCTTGTTGCCGCCGACGTGATCGAAATGCTCGTGGGTATTGATGATGCAGGAGGCCTTCATGCCGGCCCTCTCAAGGCCGGTCAGGATGCGCTCCACGTCGTCACCGGGGTCAATCACCGCAGCTTCCCGGCTCTGTTCACAACCGACCAGGTAGCAGTTGACCTGCAGGGGACCAACAACAATCGTTTCGATAAACATGCTCTTTCTCGTTCCCTTATATATATTGATATATTTGAGGCTCTGTTTACGACATTTTGCGCAACTTTCAGGGGCCGGCGACAGAAGCGGCCGGCCGCCGGCCCGGGATAATACATCACCGGGAAAATTGCAAGCACAAAAGCCCGGCCGGGCCGGGCTCAGACCTTAAGAAAGAGCAGCAGGCCGGTCATGGTCAGCACACTCAGCAGGGTGGCAACGAAAATGGTTCCGGCCACCATTTCGGGATGGGTATCGTAATTCACCGCATAGAGCAGCGGGATGATTGCCGGCGGGGTGCTGGTCTGGAGAATGAGCACGTTGCGGGGCAGCCCTTCGATGCCCAGCAGCCGGCAAAGCAGAAGCGCGACCAGCGGTGAGATTATCAGGCGCAGAAAAGAGCTGGCGAAAATCGGTTTCAGGTCGCCGGTCAGTCGGGTCCGGCCCAACTGCATGCCGAGGAGGATCAAAAGCCCGGGAATCGCGGCCTGGCCCAGCATGTCGACGGCCTTGAAAAGCCAGCCCGGCATTGGCAGGGCGAAAACCCGCCAGACGGCGGCCAGGACAATGGCGTGGAAAAGCGGCACCTTGAACATTTCGACCAGGGCCTGGAGCGGCCGGTCCCGGCCGCGGGAAGCGATGTAGACGGCCAGGGTGCCAAGCGGGAAGGTAAAGAGCACCAGCACGATGACCCCGTAGGCCAGGCCTTCGGGACCGTAGGCAAAGAGCACCAGCGGCAGGCCGTAGTTGCCGCAGTTCATCATCACCGTGGTCAGGGAAAAGGCGCTGCGCTGGCGCTCGTCCAGCCCCAGCAGCCGCCCGACCCCGACCGACAGCCCCCAGAAACCCAGGGTCAGAGCCAGCATGAAGAGCGTTGCCCGGGGCAGGAAAGCGGCAATTTCGTCATGTCCCTTGAGCAGGCCGGCAAAAATCAGGCAGGGAGTCAGAAAATAGAGGGTCAGATCGGAGATCGACTTAAAGTCCGGGCCCTTGACCCGGACGAAAATCACCCCGAGACCGATAATCAGAAAAATCGGCAGCAGGATATCGATGAAAACCGCAGCCATTACCACAAGCCTCGCTGCAAAACCGCCCCCTCCCGGAGATTGCCCCGGGAAAGCTTTTTCCCCGGCCGCATAAACCGCCACTCGATCCGTAAAACGCAGGTTAATCCATTCACCGCCGCATGTCAATCATGCCGCAATTGCAGCGCACACGACGCATCTGACAAGCCGATTGACAAAACTTGCCACGGTATACTAGAATAGTCTGTTTACGGCTGTTGCTTTATTTGTAAAGATTACAATCCCCATATTTTCATTTTCAGGACACGGCATGCCTTCCAAACCATCACTTTCCCCGGCCGGGATATCCCCGGTCTCCGACACTTCAGCCAGGATCGGCAGTCTCCTGGTAGCCGAAGGCTTCATCACCCGGGAACAGTTGGAAGAGGCCCTGCGGATCCAGCGCAACAATTTCAGAACGAAAAGAAACTACAAATATTTGGGACAGATTCTGGTGGAAAAGAAATACCTCGACCCCGACCAACTCCAGTTCGTCATCCATAAACACGGCAAACAGACCCGGATCGGCGACATTCTCCTGCGCTGCGGCGCCATCACTAAAAAGGAATTCGAGAGCGCCCTCGTCGAACAGCAGGAAAGCGGGGAACGGCTCGGTGAGATCTTTCTGCGCAAGGGGATGGTTTCGGACGATGTCCTGCGCCAGGCGATCGGCACCCAGCTCAACATTCCCTATGTCGACATCACCCGCATCAACCTCGACAGCCACCTGGCCCGAATCGTCAACCGGGACTACGCTTTCCGCCACCAGATCATCCCGATCGCCTTGAACGGCGACAACCTGACCCTGGCCATGGACGACCCCACCAACCGTGAGGTCGTGGTCGAACTCGAGATGTTCACCCGCTTGAAGGTCAACGTCGTCACCTCTTCGCGGGCCGCCATCAAAGAGGCTTTCAAACGACTCTATCCCTGGGACTCCCGGGACCCGGAAGCCAACCGGAAAAAAAAGCAGGAGGAAGATGACGGCCTGCTCGATTTCACGCTGAACATCGAGGATGTCGGCGAGGAGATGGAGCGGACCCACAAACCCAGCTACGTCGAGTTTCACGAGAGCAAAAGGGCCGACGTCCTGGTCCAGCGCATTCTCGGCTGGGCCATTCAGCACCGGGCTTCCGACATCCACCTGGAAACCCTGGACCAGCGCATGGTGGTCCGCTTCCGGATCGACGGCCTGCTCCAGGAGTTCGATCTCGGCAGCCTGCAGGAAAGCGTCGACCGCTTTCACCGCGAAATCATTTCCCGGATCAAGATTCTCGGCAAGCTTGACATCGCCGAAAAAAGACTGCCCCAGGACGGCAGTTTCCGTTCCCACATCATCCGTGGCGGAGAACGCACCAATCTCGATTTCAGGGTCTCGGTCATCCCCTGCTACTACGGTGAAAACGTGGTCATCCGCATCCTCGACCCGAACCAGGCCCCTTCGACCCTCGACAAAATGGGGTTTTCCAAGAAATTGACCGACCGGCTGATCCGCATCTTCAACCACAATACCGGGATCATCCTGGTCACCGGCCCGACCGGCTCCGGAAAAAGCACAACCCTGCATTCCGGCCTGCTGACCGCCTACCGGCCGGGCCTCAAGGTCCTGACCGCCGAAGACCCGATCGAGTATGTCCATGAAAAATTCATGCAGTGCGAGGTCAACGAAAAGATCGGCCTGACCTTTGCCAGCTACATCCGGGTCTTCCTCCGCCATGATCCGGAAATCATCATGGTCGGTGAAATCCGGGACGACGAGACCGCCGAAATGGCGGTGCGGGCGGCCCAGACCGGTCACCTGGTGCTGAGCACCCTGCACACCAACGACTCTCTGGGCGCCATCAGCCGGCTTTCCGGCCTCGGCATCGACCCCAGCATGATCACCTCCACCTTGATCGGGGTCATCTCCCAGCGCCTGGTCCGCCGGATCTGCCCGCACTGCAAAGACGAATACGAACCCTCGGCCAAGATCATCAACGAGTTCTTCCAGACCCCGCCGCAAAACATCATATGGGTCAAGGGAAGGGGCTGCAAAGAGTGTCACTTCACCGGCTTCCACGGCCGCCTGCCCCTGGCCGAACTCTGGGAACCCAGCAACCAGGACATTCTCCTGATCAACAAGCAGGCCCCGGTCGAAGAACTCAGAAAGAGTGCCCGGCAAAGCACCATCCCGATCATGAACGAGGCGATGTTGAAACTGAAAGCCGGCGAGACCACCCTGGATGAACTGATCCGGGTACTGCCCTACACCTTCATTGCCGATTTTCGTAAGCGCGGCGCCTAACCTGGAATCCAGACTTCCCCCAAACAAAATTTTTCTTACCGCCAAGGAGTTTTCCGCGATGCCCTACGAACTGAAGATCGAAACCGCCTTCGCCGCGGCCCACAACCTGCTGCACTACTGTGGCCAGTGTGAAAACCTGCATGGCCACAACTGGAAAATCGAAATCTATATTCGGGGCACCGAACTCGATCGCAGCGGGATGCTGCTCGATTTCAAGATCCTCAAGGAAAAAACCAACGCCATTCTCGATACCCTCGACCATACCTACCTCAACGAACTGCCGATTTTCGCCGGCCGGAGCCCGTCCTCGGAACTGATCGCCGAATATATTTTCACGACCCTGGAGAAGGAACTGGCCGCCTGGCCGTTGACGGTCCACAAGGTCACCGCCTGGGAATCGGAAAGGGCGGCCGCTTCTTTCTACCGTAAGGATTGAGGAACTGACCATGCCCCACCGGATCCACGACACCCAGAAAATGCAGGACCATCGCCAGATCGACATCAACAAGGTGGGAGTCAAGGGCGTCCAGTACCCGATCACGGTACTCGACAAGACCAACGGCGTCCAGCACACGATCGGCACTTTCAACATCTATGTCGGTCTGCCGCACCAGTTCAAGGGCACCCACATGAGCCGCTTTGTCGAGGTCATCAACAAGTACCACAAAAAGATCGGCATCAATATCTTCCCCACCATCCTGGGTGAAATCCGCGAGCACCTGGAGGCCGAGTTCGCTCATCTCGAGATCACCTTCAACTATTTCATGGAAAAAGAGGCCCCGGTCTCGCGGGCCAAGAGCATGATGGTCTACGAATGCTCGTTCATCGGCAGCCAGACCGAGGAAAAGATGGATTTCCAGGTCCGCATCAAGGTTCCGGTCACCAGCCTCTGCCCCTGCTCCAAAGCGATCAGTGAAAACGGCGCCCACAATCAGCGCAGCCTGGTCACGGTCAATTTCAGTTTCAACAAATTCGTCTGGATCGAGGACATGATCCAGACCATCGAAAGCGCCTCGAGCTGCGAGGTCTATCCCCTGCTCAAAAGGCCGGACGAAAAATATGTCACCGAGAAGGCCTACAACAACCCGATGTTCGTCGAAGACATGGTCCGCGACCTGTTCCAGCGCCTGCAGCACGACAAGAACGTCACCTGGTTTACGATCGAGGCCGAGAACATGGAAAGCATCCACAACCACAGCGCTTACGCGTACGTGGAGAAATACCGCTGACGGGCACCCCCGCCGGCATTTTCCTGCAACCATAAACCATAACAGAAAGAGGGAAAAATGATTAGAGCATTGTTACTTTGGGTAATGGCTTATCTTCTGGGCTCGGTTCCGGTCGGCGTCATCGTTGCCGAATGGTTTAACGGCGGTGACCCCCGGACCGCCGGCAGCGGCAACATCGGGGCCACCAACGTGGCCCGCTCCGCCGGCAGCGAAGCCGGCCTCGTAACCCTGGCCGGGGACTGTCTGAAAGGTTTCCTGGCGGTCATCATCGCCCGCCTTTTCGGAGCCGGGGACGGGGTCGCGGCACTGGCCGGACTGGCCGCCTTCATGGGCCATCTCTACCCGGTTTTCCTGGATTTCAAAGGCGGCAAGGGGGTTGCCACCGGGCTCGGAGTGGCTTTCGCGCTCTCCCCCCTGGCCTCGATCGCCGGGCTCATCGTCTTTGCCGTCGCGGCGATCTGGTCGCGGGTGGTCTCGGTCGGCTCCCTGGCCGCCGCCATCGCCCTGCCGGTCTTCATGAGCCAGTTCGACAAGGGCTGGAAAATTGTCTACACGGTCCTGATCATGACCGGTTTCATCATCTACCGGCACAAGGACAACATCCTCAGGCTCTGCCAGGGTGAGGAAAACCCGATCCCGGCCGAGGTCATCGAACCGATCAACACCCTCCTCAACCGGGACCAGCCGGAAGCCGACAAATAAACCGGTCGCGGCCGGGGAAACCCGCCACTGAACAGGAAAGGCCGGACTCGGTCAAACCGAGTCCGGCCTTTTTTCTATTCCGGTCAGGCAGAAAATACTCAGAGAGAATCGAGCCGGCGGTTCCGGCGCCGCTCCTTGCGCCCCCGTTTTTTCGGGTTGCCCCGCTTGCGGGTCAGGTGCCGGCCGGAAAGCCTGGAGGCGGCTTCTTCTTCGGCCGTATCGTCTTCCCCCATAACGGTCAGCAGCAAACGCTGCCAGAACTCGGCCGCAGCCAGGGTTACCGCGGCGGAGCTTTCACATCCCTCCCGAACCTCCCGGTCCGAGGTCACCACGGTAAGCCCGGAACCATAGCGGCCGGCCATCTCGACCAGGACCTGGTCGGCACTGCGACCGAGCGGGGAAAAGATTACCTCGACCCCCCGGACCCGCTCCCGGCGACGCTCCCCGGAAGCCCGGGCGCCACCGTCAAACACCACGCTCAAGCGATGCCGACTGAGAGCCCGGTAATCGGCCAGCAGTTCCAGCAGGTTCTCCCGCTCGGCCTCGAGATCGAGGTGTTCCAGCTTTTCCCCGGTCAGCGCCGCAATCAGGTTGTAACCGTCGATGGCCAGCCACACGTTCCACTCCATCCCCGTTGCCGGGGCAAAATTCAATCTTTGGGCAGTTTGTCTTCGGGTTTGAATTCGCCGCTCTCACGCTCGGCGAAGAACTCCAGCGCAACCTCCGGAAACAGGGCGTAGGAGAGCACGTCCTCGATACTTTTGGCCTTGTCGCCGAGTTCGGCTTTGAGCTTCTCCATCTCGGGGGGGATCAAATCGGCCGGCCGACAGGTGATGGGCTCTTCCTTCTTCAAGGCCTTCTTCTGAACCTCGGGGTTGAAAGGGGCCACCGAACGGCCATACATCCCTTTCAAGATGTTCTTGGACTCCTTGGGAATCATCAGGTAGCGCTGACCGGTAATCACGTTCAGGGTCGCCTGGGTGCCGACAATCTGGCTCGAGGGGGTGACCAGGGGGGGGTAACCGAAGTCCTCGCGCACCCGGGGAATTTCCTCCAGCACGTCCTTGAGCTTGTCGATCGCCCCCTGGGCCTTGAGCTGGCTTTCGAGGTTGGACATCATTCCGCCCGGCACCTGGTAGATCAGGACATTGGTGTCGACCCCGGTGAAACTGCTTTCATAGGCCGAGTATTTCTTGCGCACATCCTTGATGTACTCGGCGATTTCGGCCATGGCCTCGAGGTCCAGGCCGGTGTCGTAACCCGTCCCCTTGAGGGCCGCGACCAGGCTTTCGGTCGGCGGCTGGGAGGTTCCCGAGGAGAGCGAGGAGATGGCGCAGTCTACGATGTCGACCCCGGCCTCGACCGCTTTCAGGTAGGTCATCGGGGCCAGTCCCGAGGTGCAGTGACAGTGGAGATGAACCGGAATGTCGACCTCGGCCTTGATCGCCTTGACCAGTTCGTAGGCGTCGTAGGGAGCCAGCAGGCCGGCCATGTCCTTGATGCAAATGGTATCCGCCCCCATGCCGGAAAGCTCCTTCGCCATGCTGACGAAATAGGCATTGTCATGCACCGGGCTGATGGTATAGCTGACCGTGGCCTCGGCAATCTTGCCGGCTTTTTTGACCGCGTCCATCGCGGTCCGCATGTTGCGGGGGTCATTTAAGGCATCGAAAATCCGGAAAACATCGATCCCGTTGGCCGCGGCCCGCTCGACGAAGGTTTCGAGCACATCATCGGCATAGTGCCGGTAGCCCAGGATATTCTGGCCCCGCAACAGCATCTGCAGGCGGGTATTGGGAATCGCCCGGCGCAAGGCCCGGAGCCGCTCCCAGGGATCCTCCTTGAGAAACCTCAGGCAGGTATCAAAAGTCGCGCCACCCCAAACCTCCAGCGACCAGTAGCCGATCTTGTCAAGCTTGCCGGCAATCGGCAGCATATCCTTGGTCCGCATCCGGGTCGCCAGCAGTGACTGGTGGGCATCCCTTAACACCGTATCCATAATCTGCACTTTTCCCATATCTATCCTCCAGGGCTGTGTCCGGCCGTCAGGAAACGACGACTTCAACTATTGTACACTGTATACCGTGCACATCTTTAGAAAAAAAGCGCGGGAACTGGGCTCTTCCCGCGCTGTCTCAGGCAACCTGCTATTCAATAACCGCGATAACCGTATCCGACTCGACGGCGTCACCCACCGCCACCCGGATCTCCTTGACGGTGCCGTCAATCGGCGAGACCACCGGCATCTCCATTTTCATGGCTTCCAGGATGACAACTTCGTCGCCCTCTTCCACCTGGTCGCCAACATTCACTTCGATCTTGAAAATTTTACCCACCATCGGGGAAATTACTTCGGCCATGGTCTATCCTCCGTTTTCTACTCGTTGACTGGTTTATCAAAACTTCAACCTGATGTCGCAAAAAATTTGCCAGGTTGTGAGGGATAGCACATCATTTTTCATTTTGCAACAGTTTTTCAAGCTTCTCCCGGACTTTCTTGCTGGCCTTGATCTTGAGGGAATGCCGATAACTCTCCCGAGCCTCGTCCAAGCGCCCGAGCTTCACGTAGGTATCGCCCAGGTGCTCAAAAATCACCGGGTCGTCGGGCACTTTTTGCGCGGCCTGCTTGAGGTAGTCGAGGGCCTTTTCATAATTCCCCTTAACGAATTGGAGCCAGCCCACACTGTCGAGGATGAAACCGCTGTCGGGCTTGAGCCGCAGGGCCTTGTCGAGCAGCTTTTCGGCATCATCCAGCTGGACCCCCTGCTCGACATAGGTGTAGCCGATGAAGTTGAGTACGGTGGCGTCTTCGGGATTTTCCTTGAGCAGTTCCTGCATCACCCGGACACTATCCTGGTAGCGGCCCAGGTCGCTGTAGACCACGCCCAGCGCGAAACGGATCTTGTAGTCCCCGGGAAACTGCCGCCGGGCCTTTTCGAGAATCTTCAAGGCCCCTTCCTCGTCCCCCTGCTTGCGCCGCAGGGAGGAGAGCATCCGGTAAAGCCCGGCTTTTTCCGGGTAGGTGGCGATCAATTCCCGGAGAATATTTTCGCAGGCGGCAAAATCACTCCGTTCCTCGTAGAGAAAGGCCGCGTGAATCCGTGCGTCATAGTAGAGATCGTCCCCGGCCGGAATTTTGAGAAACAGCTTCAAGGCCTCGTCCGGCTCTTTCATGGCTTCCCGGCAGGAGGCCAGGTAGAAGGTAATGCGAGCCTGGTTCGGGTAGCGCTCGTGCAATTTCTGCAACAGTTCCGCGGCCTCCTTGTATTTGCCCTGCTGGAGGTAGATCAGAGCAATTTTGATGCTGATGCTGACCGGCACTTCGCCCTGGGCCTGGAGACGCTTGAAGATTTTCAGGGCGTCGTCGAAATTGCCGCTGCGTACCAGAAGCTGGCCCAGCCGTTCCAGGGCATGGCGGTCGTTCCCGTTGATTTCCAGCAGTTTGCGGTAGGCCTGCACCGCCTTGTCCTGCTGACCGGTGTATTCATAGATCAGGCCCAGACTGAACCAGGCATCCGGCATCTCCGGATCGATCTTCACCGCCTCCTTGAAATAGCGCTCGGCATCCTTGTAGAGCTTGAGTTCGGCATAAACCTTGCCCATGTAAAAGGGCCCGAGCACATCTTCGGGATGGCGCCGGCGATACTCCTTCAGCAGGTCCAGGGCCTTTTCATACTGCAGGGTGTCGACATAGAGGGCAACCAGGTAAAAAAGGGCTTCGGTGTTGTCGGGATTCTCCCGCAGCAGGCTCTGATACTGGGCGATGGCGGCTTGCGGCTTGCCGGTCACGGTATAGATCCCGGCCAGCATGCGCCGGGCCCGGGGATTGCCGGGATCAAGCTCGAGGGCGGCCCGGGCATTGACCCGGGCTTCCTCGACCTTCATGTTCTTCATCAACTGTTCCGCCAGTTCCAGGCGCAGATAGAGGGAGTCGGGGTCGGCCTGGACAGCTTTGCGCAGGCTCTCCAGGGCTGTCTCCCGGGCCTGGCGGCCGGGCTGGTGCCGCAGCCAGTTGTAAAGCGAAAAGTAGTAGAAGGCGGCCGGCGAAGAGGGGGCCTCGACGGCCGGGGCCCGCTTGGTCATGGTCAGGGTGACGTTGCGGGTCCGGGTGTGGCCCGGCGTCGTGCTGCAAGCGGGGCAAAACAGCAGCGCCACCCCGCCCAAGAGCAAAACCAGATTCAGCCAGACCTGTTTTTTTCGTCTCATTATATCACTGTCTTCCTGTTTAACCCGGCCGGGAAAGCCCCGGGGGTGAGCCTGGATTGCCAATTATTCCCTCTTTCCACTCCCGTTCGGGCCGGAGCCCACCGCCAGGGAACTGATTTCGACCAGGTATTTCCGGGCCGCGGGAGGGCAGTCGGGAGCAAGCAGCCGGAATTTCCGCCGGCCCCCGGGCGGAACCGCCAGGCACCGTTTTCCGGTATTAGCCGAGTCCCGGGCCGCAGAATCGGGAGAAAATTCTATCCGGGCCAACCGGCGGCCGGACTTGTCGAGCAGAACGCCTTCCAACTCCAGGATCTCGACCGGACGTCGGGAGGCATTGACCACACTCCCTTGTAAAATCAACTGGCGCCGACCGGAAGGCAACTGCCTGATGCTGCTGTCGAGATCGACCAGGTGCAACTTCCCGGCCAGTTCACCGACCCGGCCGGACCAGAGCATGTAGCCGGCGGCCAGAGCCAGGATCAGGACCAGAAGACAGGCCAGGACCAGGAAGCAACTCGTCCCGCGGGGAGCCGCAGCCGTCTCGCCTTTCACGGGCCTTCCTACGGCCTCATTTTCCGGCACCTTTTCCAGCAGTTCGCACTCTTCCTCTACCGGTCCGGCCGGCTCCCGTTCAACTTCCGGCGGTTCCGGGGCCAGCCCTTCCACCCGGCCCCGGGGCCGGGTAAAAACAAACTCGAACCCGCACCGCGAACAGAGCAGATCGAGTTCCGGCTGTTCCGGCAGGCCTTCCTCGGCCAGCCGGTACTTGGTCAAACAACGGGGACAACTTACCAGCATCACAAACCTGGACCAGATAAAAATGTAACTATTCAGCCGAATACGGGGTCGGGCACGGCTTTTAAAAAGTCATAACTCTTAAAACAGAGAATAACCGCGAATGCAAGCAAATATTGCCGGCCCGCCGCAATCCCTGGGCCGGGAGCCGGAAGCACTGCAAGGCCGAACAGGAAAGACCAAAAAACCAAAGTAACTATTCAACCGGATACGGGGTCGGGCGCGGCTTTCCTTCGCTAGGCGTTAAGATTTCTGTTTTTCCTTACGCTCGCTCCGCCCGCACCCCAAGGGCACTTCCGTTGGGCGCATGCAAAACTCGCTACGCTCAGACAGTTGCAATGCTTATGGGCTCCCGCTCGCTGGGAAAAACAACGAAATCTTTCCGAAATCGCTCAGAAAAACCACCCCCGCCCCCTCCTGAA
>WFRT01000366.1 GCA_015486445.1 Pseudomonadota bacterium
GAGTATGAAAAACGTCAAACCCTCCATCTCCGGACCGGGATTGCCCCGTCTTCCCGGCGGACGGGGCCCAACCTCCGCCACCGGCAGTCTTAAACAACTAGCACAAATCGCGGCTCAGGTAAACGCCCTCGGGAAACGGCCTAGAACCCGGAGGCTCCTTCGGGATTTCCCGGAGCCAGAAAGGCCGTATCCCAGTCTTTCCATACCGCTTCATAGCCATGTGCCGCCAGCAGCCGGGCGATCTCGGCCGGGGACCGCCGGTCGCTGACCGAAAACTGTTCGCCCCGTTCATCATCGGCACCATAGCCCCCGGGGGCGGTACAGGAGCCGGCGCTCATCTGGGTGATCCCCAGGGGCAGCAGGTGGTCTCGCAGGGTGGCATTTTCCCGAGTCGACAGAACCAGCCCGGCATCCGGGAGCAACAGCCGCAGGGCGCAGATAAACTGGGTCAGCTGCCGGTCGGAAACCTCGGCATGGGGCTGAAAACCGCCCTCGGCCGGCCGCAGGCGGGGAAAGGAAACCGTTACCTGGGTGCGCCAGAAACGGCGGACCAGGTAACGGGCATGCAGAGCGGTATAGAAGATATCACTCAGCGGCTCGCCCAGCCCCAGCAGGGCCCCGATTCCCAGCCGCCGAAACCCGGCCGCGCCGGCCGCCTCCGGGGCCTGGAGCCGGAACTCGTAATTGCTCTTGGGGCCGTAGGGATGGAGTTCACGGTAGAGTTCGGGGTCATAGGTCTCCTGGTAAAGGGTCAGACCGTCGACCCCGGCCGCTACCATCCGGCCATAACCCTGCCGGTCCATCGGGAAAACCTCGATCGAAATCGAACCGCAATAGGGCTCGATGCGCCGCACCGCATCTTCCAGGTAATCGATGCCGGCCACCCGGGGGGCCTCCCCGGTCAGCAGGAGAAGATGACGGAAACCAAGATCATGCAGAATCCGGGCCTCACGGTCGATTTCATCGGCCTTCAGGGTCCGTCGCGGCAGCCGGTTGCCGGCGTTGAAGCCACAGTAGCGGCAGCCGTTGCAGCATTCGTTGGAAAGATAGAGAGGGGCATAAAGCAGGATGATCCGGCCGAAACGCCGGCAGGTGAGACGGTGGGCCCGGCGGGCCATGGTTTCGAGCTGAACATCGTTAAGCCGGGGTGAAACCAGGCAGGCAAAATCCTCGAGCGTCAACGCTTCCCGGGCCAGGGCCCGGTCGATGCGGGCCGTCGTGACCTCGGCGAACCGGCGTTCAACCGCGGACCGGGGATATTGTTTGAGCAACTTAAGAAAACTCATTTCTCTTCCCGCAAAAATCCGGTCAGGGGGCTTGAGGCTTCGGCCCGGTCGCGCTGCGGCCCGAGGCCGGCGAGAAAAGCCTCGCGGCCGGCTTCGACTCCCTTGCGAAAGGCTGCGGCCATCGCCGCCGGGTCGGCGGTATCGGCCAGGGCGGTGTTGACGAGTACCGCGTCGGCCCCCATTTCCATGGCCTCGGCGGCATGCGACGGAGCCCCGAGACCGGCATCGACCACCACCGGCACCGAGGCCTGTTCGATAATGATGGCAACATGATCCCGGGTGCGCAGCCCCCGGTTGCTGCCGATCGGGGCGCCCAGGGGCATCAGGGTCGCCGTACCGGCCTCCTCGAGATGGCGGGCCAGGACCGGGTCGGCCGGCATGTAGGGCAGTACCGTAAAACCTTCCCGAACCAGGATTTCCGCCGCTTTCAGGGTTTCCACCGGATCGGGCAGCAGGTAGTATGGGTCGGGGGTGACCTCGAGCTTGACCCAGGGTTCACAGCCCGCCGCCCGGGCCAGCCGGGCCAGCCGGACCGCCTCCTCGGCATTCCGGGCGCCGCTGGTATTGGGAAGCAGCAGGTAGCGGCTGCGGTCAATATGGGAAAGCAGCGAATCGGCCGGATTTTCGATATCGACCCGGCGCAGGGCCACGGTGACAATCTCGCTGCCGGAATGCTCCAGGGCCTGGACCATGGCCTGATTGGAGGCAAATTTTCCGGTTCCGACCAGCAGCCGGGAGGTAAAGCTCCGGCCCGCGATCACAAGTTGATCCATTTTCCTTCCTCGAATACCCGGCTCAACCGCCACCGACAAACTGGACCAGCTCCAGGACGTCGTTTTCCCGGAGCCGGGTTTCGGCAAACTGGTCGGCCGGCAAAATTTCCCGGTTGAGTTCCACGACAACGCTCTCCCGGTCAAGCTTGAGATGTTCAAGCAACTGCTCGATATTCAGGCCGTCGGCCAGCGGAATTTCCCGCTGCCGGCCGTTGATCGTCAGTATCATGGGTGTGGTTTCTCCAACGCAAAGCCTGTCCCTCACGGCTCCAGTCCCAGCAGCAGGCGCAATACGGCCAGGGCCTGGTGGTGAGCGACAATCCCGACCCGGGCTGCGCACAGGGGGGTTTCGGGGCTTACGGCACTCTCTTCATCACCGCAGAGATAGAGATTTTCTGCTGCTCTCCGGGTCCGGATTGTCCCACTCGGCCCCCAGCCGGCAGCCCCCGAGGCCGCGACCAGGGGAACCCCGGGACTTTTACGGAGAAAGGCGCCGACCAGCATCGCTTTCTGGTCGGCCCGGTCAAAAGCCTCGACCATGACGTCAACCCCGGCAAACCGCCCCGGCAGGTCTGTCGCCGTAATTCGGGCACAGACCGTTTCCACCCGAATGACCGGGTTGACCTTTAGCAGGGTGGCGGCCAGGGCCGTGACCTTGGGCTGGCCAAGCTGATCGGCAAAATAGTACTGGCGGGCCAGGTTGCCGGCCTCCACCCGATCGAAATCGGCCAGCACCAACTCCCCGATGCCGCTGCGAGCCAGGGCCACGGCCACGTGCGAACCCAGCCCCCCC
>WFRT01000367.1 GCA_015486445.1 Pseudomonadota bacterium
CAGCCCGGGCTCGTAAATCGGCACCTCACCCCGTTGCAAGGCATCGATTTTACTGTTGTCTTTATCAACACAGGAAACCTGGTGGCCGAACTCGGCCAGGCAGACCCCGGTCACCAAGCCGACATAGCCGGTACCGATAATTGTTATCTTCATTGCTTAATTCTCTGTTGTTTACTGGTTACAGCCCGCTCGGGGAACACAGGCAAATAGGCAACTGGCCGCAACCCTCTCAAGGGTCCGGCAGGTTTTCCCGAAATCAATACGGCTGGCTACTCGGAAGGTTTGGCGCTCGACAGAATCCCGGTCAGTTTGTTCAGTAAAAAATTTATTTTTTTCAAACTGTCTTCCAGAAGATTATACTGTTTCTGGTGCTGAGAAATCAGGTATTCCAGGATCCCGGTCTGGGTAATAATCCTTTCCTTCTCTTCATCATGCTCCATCAAGAGTAAAAGCTGGTTTTCGATTTCAGAAAGCCGCGCCTCGAGAGACCCGTCGTCATGACTCTCTTCACGCTTTACCGGCCGACTGCTTTCACTCTTTGCCGCCCGGGCCTGGGGCGGGACGATGGACAACTCGTCGATGGCTTCAAGGACCATATCTTCAACGATATATTTTTCCTCTTCGACAAAGGCCGCCAGGAGAAGAAAATCACAGATAACGTTGATCAGCCGCGGGCCGCCCAAACTGAACTGGTAGATCAGGTCAAACGCCTTGTCGGCGAACTCAACCGCCTCCCGGTTGCCGGCCACCTGCAGGCGATGATAAACATAGGCCTCCGTCTCCTCCCGGCTCAGAGGCCCCAGATGGCAGCTGATACTTATCCGCTGGCGCAACTGCCGCAAGCTGGGCTGGGCCAGCACCTCTTTGAGTTCCGGCTGACCAACCAGAATAATCTGGAGCAGTTTGAAAGTGTCAAATTCAAGGTTGGAAAGCAGGCGGATCTCTTCGAGTGATTCAGGGGGCAGGTTCTGGGCTTCGTCGATGATGACGATCGGACGCCGGCCGCTGCTGTTTTCCTGCACCAGGAAATCGTTGAGATTGCGGAGCAGTACAACCTTGTCCTTGCCGTCAACCTCGAGGCCGAAATCCTCGTTGATCAAGGCCAGAAGCTGGTCCGTTTCAACGCGGGTGTTGAAAACCATCGAAAGCGTGGTTTTCGAGCCCAGGTTCTTGATGACATTGCGCAGCAGGGTGGTTTTCCCGGAACCCACCTCACCGGTCAACAGGGTGAAGCCGGCCCGCTCCTGGATCCCGTATTCCAGGTAACTCAAAGCCTTTTTATGGCCTTTGCTTAGGAAAAGAAACTTCGGGTTGGGCAGCAGTTCGAAGGGCTTTTCATTTAGCTCGAAGAAACTCGTATACATCTGGAAAGATGGGACCCGAAGTTTGAAGACCGTCTGGAAAAATTGTCTTTTTCAAAACGGCCTGGGATTGTCTACATTTCCCAGGAGATATTCAACATGCCGATGTTGTTGCGGTAATCGTTTTCATCGAAATCGGAGTTGTTGACCCTGTAGTAATAGCTCAGACCGACAGTGAATTTTCGAAAGGTGTAGTCGATTGACGGGCCGATGCCGTAACGGTCGACGTCCTCGTTTTCCGGTTTGAATTCCCAATAGGTGTAGTCGGTATCGAGATTGGCGGTTAAATGACGCGACAGGGGATAGGATAAACGCAGGGACGCGCCGGTGGCCTTGTCCTCGGTGTAGTCATCCCGGTTGTCGATCCCGTCTTCGGCATAAGTGGTCTTGGTATGATAGACATGGAGGTCGGCGGAAAGGCGGCGCTTGTACTTGACAAATCCCGACCAGTCCTCATTCTTGGACAGCCCCTGGCTGACGGAGGGAATGTAGTCATATGTATACGCGGTTTCCAGGGTCAGGCTTTTGCTGGCCTCATAATGGAGACCGAGATTCCAACTGCGTCCATCTTCCCTGCCGGACTTATCGAAATCAAAGTAGACCAGGCCGCCCCTGGCCAGGAGAGTCAGGCGGGAACCAAGTTTCTGTTCTATGCCGAGGATGACGTCGTGACGGGTGAAATCCTCGTTTATCTCACCGGGGTCATTTTCTTCGGTATGGTAATCGGTAAAG
>WFRT01000368.1 GCA_015486445.1 Pseudomonadota bacterium
CCATAACTCCCGGGCCCGGCAGCAGGCCTGGCGCCAGGCCTCATACCGCCGCAGGACCGGGGAGGAGTTTTCGCCTTCCGCCGGGAGGTTTTCAGCCCGGGCCGCGCGGACCTCGTCCAGCCAGCGGATTTCCCGGCCAAGCAGCCGGGTGGCCAGGGCGGTGCGCAGGAGACGGTCATTTTCCGGGTTGAGGATTGCTTCGAGCAGCAGCAGGAGTTCGGCGGCCTCCGGGGTCTCCCAGAGGGAGCCGCCGACTTTCAGGCTGACCGGCACCTGATGGATTCGGCAGGCCTCCAGCACCTGGGCTATCTCCCGGTTGGTCCGGGTCAAAACGGCAATGTCGGAGGCAACAAGCGGCCGGCAGAGACCACTATCTTCGTCGACAATCTCCCCCTCCCGCAAAAGCCGGCGGCAGGTTTTGGCGAGCTCTTCGACCCCGGCCCGGATGGCGTCCGGCTTATTGAGTCGGCCGTCGGGACCGGTCAGACGCCAGATGGCCAGCGGGGTTAGAGCTTCTCCCTTAAACCTGAGCCGGGCCCGCGGCCGGCGGCCGGGGAGGGCCGGGCGGTAAGCGATTTCTTCGTAAAAAAAGGGCCGCTCGACGGCAAAGATACGATTGACGGCGGCCAGCAACTCCGGGGTCGAGCGAAAGTTGCGATCCAGGGTCAGCCTCTCCTGGCCGGGCTCGCGCGCGGCCGCCAGGTAGGCAAAGATATCGGCCCCGCGAAAGGCGTAAATCGACTGTTTGGGATCGCCGATGCGATAGAAAAGCTGGCCGCTGCGGCCAAACAGCAAACTGAAAATCTCGTACTGGACCGGATCGGTGTCCTGGAACTCGTCGATCAGCGCAACCCGCCAGCGCTCGCCGATCCGTTTGCGGACCGCGTCTCCGGAAGGGCCGTTCAGCACCGCCTTGAGCTCAGTGAGGAAATCGCTGTATCCCCGCCGCCGCAGCTGCGCCTTGATCCGAACCAGGCCCTCGGGACCGGTGGCAAAGTCCAGGAAATCACGCTTAAAGAGCAGGGCCAGCCGGGTCACGCTCTCCCGACGCCGGGCGGCCAGTTCGTAGAGCTCCTGGCAACAGTCAAAAAAATCATCCTCGGGCCGGCTTTTCCTGACCCTGGTGCATTTTTCCAACTTTTCCCGCGTAAAGCGTTCCAGGGCCTCTTCTTCATCCTTGCCGGTCGGCCAGCTGCCGCTCCGCAAAAGCCCGGCAAGGGTTGAGAACCAGAGGTCAAATTTTTTTCCGGGCCAGCTTTTCAGCCAATCACCGTCCAAAAGCAGCTTGCGGTAGTGTTCGCGGCCGGGGTCGTCGATAAATTTTACCCCCTCCACGCAGCCTTGATGCCAACTGCGCTCGAGTTCTTCAAGGGCTGCGGCCGCGGCCTCGAGATCTTTACGAAATGAGTCTCCGTCCGGGGTTTCAGGCAGAAACACCAGGTCGGGGCGGCGTTCGTATTCGGCCGCCAGCTCGGCCAGGGTCGCAACTGTGATGTCGCTGGCCGCCGCCTGACGGGTCAGCGGAGTTTCGGGCCGGTAGAAAAAACGACGCCAGTAGTCTTCAGCCGTCAGCCGGCAGAACCATGCACCCTCCTTGAGCAGTTCGACGCGGCTTCGCACCCCGGCTTCGAAGGCGTAGTCCTCCAGCACCCGGTTGCAGAAACCGTGAATCGTGGCTATCACGACCTCGTCGAATCCGGCCCGGGCCGCTTTCAGGCGCCCGGCCAGAAGCCGGGCCGGAATCCCCTTTTGCAGACAATTCAGCAGCACCCGGTCGAGATCATTTTCAGGTTCCCGCCCTACCCACTCTTCATTCCCGGCGCCCAGGGCCGCAAGTCGCTGCGAAGCCACTAGCAAAACCTCGCGGATCCGCCCTTTGAGCTCTTCGGTGGCCGCCTCGGTGAAGGTCACGACCAGGATGTTGCCAACCCCGAGGTCCGGGCGCTCCAGAATCAGGCGCAGAAAGAGTATCTGGATCGTATAGGTCTTGCCCGACCCGGCCGCCGCCTCGACCAGCACCCGGCCGCGATCAAGGGGGTAATCGAGCAGGTCGCGGGTTACGAAAGCCGCCGCCGAACTATTTTCGCCCATTGCGGAACTCATATACAGACTCTGTTCCCTTTAAATTTTGGTAACTATTCAGCCAAATCCGGGGTCGGGCGCGGCTTTTCTTCGCTAAGCGTTAAGATTTCTGTTTTTCCACGCGCTCGCTCCGCCCGCATTGCAAAACTCGCTACGCTCAGACAGTTGCAATGCTTATGGGCTCCCGCTCGCTGGGAAAAACAACGAAATCTTTCCGAAACCGCTCAGAAAAACCACCCCCGCCCCCTCCTGAAAGAAGGGAGATA
>WFRT01000369.1 GCA_015486445.1 Pseudomonadota bacterium
AGCGTTAAGATTTCTGTTTTTCCTCGCGCTCGCTTCGCCCGCATTGCAAAACTCGCTTACGCTCAGACAGTTGCAATGCTTATGGGCTCCCGCTCGCTGGGAAAAACAACGAAATCTTTCCGAAACCGCTCAGAAAAACCACCCCCGCCCCTCCCCCACTCCTGAAAGAGGGGAGATAGAATTTAGCTGAATAGTTACAAAGATTAAATGGTTAAGGGATGACCGGCCAAACATCAGCGGTCAAAATTATACACCAGATTGCAGCGGGCTGTTTCATCCAGGGGGATGATAAAAATTTCACCATCCACCTCCATGGTCACCGCCATGCTCTCGGCATTAAAGGCCTTGAGCACGCCTTTGAAACGGCGGCGGCCGTTGAGCGGCTGGGCCAGTTTAACCTTGATGGTTTCGCCGATCCGGGTGGAAAAATCCCTAGGGCGGCGCAATCGCCGGTTGAGGCCGGGCGAAGAAACCTCGAGGTTGTAGCGGCCCGGAACCGGGTCCTCGACGTCGAGCAGAGCTCCGAACATCCGGCTGACATGGGTGCAGTCATCCAGACTGACCCCGCCCTCCTTGTCGATAAAAAGACGCAGGGAGCCGTTTTCGTCACTACCGGGGAAATCGATATCGACCAGTTCGTAACCGAGATTGGTCAGCAGGTCAGCGGCCAGGACCTGAACCCGACCACGCCAGTCACCCTGTTTTTCCGGCGAACCATTCATCAACTCAACAACCCAACCCGGCCTGCTCTGCGGGTCAAAAACCGGCGGCAGGCCATCTTCGGGATAAAAAAAGTGGGCTCCAAACCGGGAGCCCACTTGCAATAAAGCCGTTACCGGCCAACGCAAATTTTCGCAAACCATCTCCCGAATAGCACAACAGGCGGGAAAAGGCAAGTTTTTATTGTCAGAAAATCTCGGCCGAAAAGATGTATATCCGGGTCCCCGAACGACGCCAGCAGTCCCCGGCCATGCCGGCCTTGAGACAGGTGTGAAAAAGAAACTCTTCGCGGTCCCAGCCGTATTCAACCGCCACCTGGGGCAGCAGAAGCCCGGAAAACGGACCCTGGCGCAAGAGGATTCCATGACGTCCCACTTCGATCCGGGCGGGATCAAAGATTTCCTCAAGCGGGCTCAGCACCGAAATCTCGACCTCGACTTGTGGCCATTCGGAGGCCGTCAACGGGGGAAAGCGGGGGTCGTCAAACGCCGCGGCCCGGGCCATTTCACGAATCGTCAGGTAGAGGGGCTTGACGGCTTCGACATAACCTATGCAGCCGCGCAGCTCGCCATTTTTCTTCAGGGTTACAAATGCACCCCGTTTTTCCCGCAGGACCAGGCTGGCCGGAACGTCGCGCGGCCCTTCCCCGCCTTCTAAGCCGGCCGCAATCACCCTTCTCACCTGATCGTGCAGGTAGTCCCGCTCTTTTTGACTCAGTCCATCCCCGGTTTTGTCCGCCGCCATCTTCACCTCCCGCTTTTCATGTCAACCAACCTGCGCTCCCTTTTTCCCGCCCCGGACCCGCTACTGCCGGAAAAAAGCCGCGGCCAGGTAACCGACCACCTGGCTGTAGTCGCCACTGACCTCGCCCGAATGGCGGTAGGAAAGCACCTCGGCCCGCCGCGCCCCGAGACGCCGGGCGGCCAGCATGACGGCCAGCATGGGCCCGGCCCCGCAGGCTTCGGCCTGGCCGGTCTCGATCGCGGCCCAGACCCCGGCTGAATCAAACCCGGCCACGGCTTCGACTATTTTCCGGTCCAGGGCCTCGGCCCGGGCGGCCGGGTGGAAATGGGAAAGATCGCTGCTCGCCACCAGCAGCAGCCGCCTTTCCCCGGCCAGGGCACTGACCATCTCAGCCAGTTTTTCGGCCTGAGGCCAGCTCTGCTGTCCCATCACCACCGGCAGCAGGGTGAAGTTTCCGAGGGCTACCTGGAGAAAAGGAAGCTGGACCTCGAGAGCGTGTTCCCGGCGATGGGCCGCGGCCACGAAATCGACTTCATCATATGCCAAAACCAGCTCTTCGGTCAGCTGGCGCTCAACTTCAACCTCACCCAGAGGGGTCAGGTAGTTGCCGGCCGAGTAAACGGAAAAACCGGGGAAAAAGTGGTGATGACTCGGTGAAACCACGACCACGAGATCGTACTCTGCGCCGCGCCCCTGGACCAGCTTGTAAGCGGCCGCCGCCACGGCCCCGGAATAGACATAGCCGGCATGGGGGGCGATCAGGCCGAGCGGCGGGACGGACAGGTCGGCCGGAACCGGGGCCGCGGCCAGAAAGGACTCGATTTCCCGGCGCAGCTCAACCGGGTTGGCGCTGTAGAAACTGCCGGCCACGGCCGGCGAACGATTGACCAAGACGACACCTCCTTTCCGACCCGTACGGGCCATCGTCACGGGGGCAGCTTTTTCTCCGAGTAACTATTCAGCCGAATACGGGGTCGGGCGCGGCTTTTCTTCGCCAGGCGTTAAGATTTCTGTTTTTCCTTACGCTTGCTCCGCCCGCATTGCAAAACTCGCTACGCTCAGACAGTTGCAATGCTTATGGGCTCCTGCTCGCTGGGAAAAACAACGAAATCTTTCCGAAACCGCTCCGAAAACCACCCCCGCCCCCTCCCGAAAAAGGGGAGATAGAATTTTGCTGAATAGTTACTTCTCCTAATATAATCCGCCGGAAGGTGGTTGTCCAGGGCTGACAGGGGAACGGCCGGCGGCCCGGGCAAAATAGTCCGCAAGAATCATTCGGTGATCGAAAGCGATATTGGCCGGCAGATTTTCCGCACTGTAAACCCGGGCCCGGGCGGCATCATCCCCGGCCTGAAGGAGTCCCCGGCCACGAGCCGTGAAAACGGTAGAGATGGTGTGCTGACGGGGATCCCGGCCGGGGTCCGAATAGGTATGGAACTGGCCGGTCAGTTCGACCTCCAGCCCGGTCTCCTCCCGGGCCTCGCGCACGGCCGCCGCTTCGAGACTTTCACCATAGTCGACAAACCCTCCGGGCAGAGCCCAGCCCGGGGGCGGGTTGCGCCGTTCGACAAGCACGATGCCTCCCTCATAGGAGATCAGGATGTCAACCGTCGGCACCGGGTTGCGGTAGCGATCCAGCTGGTGGCCGCAAACTGGACAGGAAATTTTTTCCCGCATTATTCACTCCTTAGCCCCGGTTTCCCGGTCCGGCTCCGCCAGCTCCCGGGCCCGGCGCCGGGCTAGTTCCAGCTCCTCGTCCCGGCCGGCGACCAGGCCGTCAAGCCGGGCCCGGTGGACTTCGTCGAGCACCTTCTTGAACAGCGGGCCGGGGGTCAGACCCAGGGCGACCAGGTCATGACCGTTGATTTCCACGGAAACAAACTGCAACCGGGTCAGGTAATTGGAAATCGCCCGTTTGACGGCTTCGTTCTCGTGCCCGGCCATGATGTAGAGCAGCACCTCAAGCGGCAGGTCGCCCAGCAGGGCAGTCAGCCGGGACGCGGGCAGGCTGCGACCGTTGCGGTAACAGCGCCCCAGTTCCGCGGCCACCTCGATGCCCCGGGAACGGGCCTGGAGAAAACTTTGCCCGATATTTTCATCAAATCCCAGCCGTTGCAGACAGTAAGCGGCCTGGTCGGCCTGCAGGCCATCCATGAAGGCCAGGAAATAGACCCGCCAGGACTCGACTCGCTGCTCAAGATAGAGATATTCATACCAGGTGACCACCTTCTTGA
>WFRT01000370.1 GCA_015486445.1 Pseudomonadota bacterium
AGGCCAAGGAAATCAAGCCGGATTATTTCACCCCCTATTTCAGGATTGCCGCCTATTACGTTGTCAACGGCAAATATGACCAGGCCCTGGATGAATACCAGGAACTTCTCAAGGTCGACCCGGAAAACCTCAAGGCTCTTCAGGCCTCGGCCTTCATTTATGAACTCAAGGGCGACCAGGCCCGGGCCCGGGAGTACTTTGTCAAGGCCGGTAAAACCGGAAAGCCCGCCGGGTATATTGAACTGGCCAGGTTCTATCAGCGTTCGGGAAAGAGTACGGAAGCCCTCAAGACGGCCGACGCGGCGCTGGAGAAAGACCCGGCCAACCCGGTCTATTTCGGGTTGAAGGGGAGCCTGCTGATTGCAAACGGCAAACTGGATGCGGCGGCCGTCCCCTTGAACAATCTTGAAAAACTGAAACCGGGACGGGGGTTTCCCCTGTTGCTGCGGGCCTATCTCAAAGAGAAGAAATTTGCCCGGGCCGAAGAACTGGCCAAAAAGGCGATCTCGGACCATCCCGACCGGGATTACGGATACCTGCTGCTGGCCGAGGCCAAGGCGGCGGCCGGTGATAACGGTGCCGCTGAAAAAGTCCTGCTCCAAGGGCTGGAAAAGAAGGTCAAACCGGGCCTGGCACTGCTTTTACGGCTGGGTTCGCTGTACGAATACCAGGGCGATTACGAGACCGCCAGGAAATATTACGAGCGGGCCGGGAAAGAATTTCCCCGGAGCACGAGACCGGCCTTCATGCTGGCGGTCATGTACGACAAACTGGGCGACAAGCGCAAGGCCCGCAACCTTTACGAGGAAATCCTCAGTAAAAACGGCAGAAATGCTGCCTGCTTGAACAACCTGGCCTATCTCTATGCCGAAAATTACAGCAATGAGAACAAAGCCCTGGAACTGGCCATGAAAGCCTACCGGATATCTCCGACTTCCCCGGCCATTACCGATACGCTGGGCTACATTCTCTGGCAAAACGGACGTTATGAAGATGCCCGCAAGCTTCTTGAAAAAGCTGCGGCCGTCATGAAACAAAACCCCATGGTCAAATATCACCTGGTACAGGTTTACGTCTCCCAGAAGGAGTACAAAAAGGCTCTGCCCCTTTTGCGTGCGCTGCTGGCGGAAAAAGGCTCTTTTCCGAAGCGGGAAGAAGCGGCCGCCCTTCTGGCCAAACTTGAAAAGAGGGCCAAACAGGATCACGGTGGAGTGCAATGAAAAAGTTTACTTTATTCCTGCTCCTGGGATTGTGTTTGTCATTTCCCCTGTCAGCCATGGCCGGGGGTGACTATGTCATCGGGTCGGGCGACAAGCTTCAGATTTCGGTCTGGGGTTCGCCGGATTTCAGCCGGGAGACCACGGTCCGGCCGGACGGCAAGATTACTCTGCCGGCGGTTGGTGATGTGGCCGCCGCCGGGCTGACCTCCGCGGCCCTCAAAAAAAGGCTGGAAACCGCGATTGCCAAGTTTGTCAGAAAACCGATTGTCACGGTTATCGTTATGGAGATGACCAACAACAAAGTCTATATTTCCGGCGGCGCCATCAATCCCGGGGTTTTCTCGTTGACCGGCAACATGACTCTGTTTCGTCTCCTGTGCCAGCTTCCCAGTTTAGAGAACGCGGATCTGATCGGGGCCTACCTGATGCGCGGCGACAAAATCCTGCTGCGGAATTTCTACCCTCTTTTCATGCAGGGGAAGATGGGTGACGACCTGCCGTTGATGGCCAATGATATCGTCCATATCCCCTCCAACGCGATGAACAAGGTATATGTCCTGGGGGCGGTTGAACAGCCCCAGGCGGTACCCTGGCGCTATGGTTTGAGAGTACTCGATGTAATTCTCGCTACCGGCGGTTTCAACGAGTACGCCAAAAAAAGCAATGTCACCATAATCCGCAAGGGCAAGAAACTCGTGGTCGACATCGAAGATTTACTGAGTGGCAAGGATATCAAGCAGAATGTTGTGGTCGTGCCGGGCGACTACGTGGTCGTCAAGGAAGGCATTTTCTAATTTTTTGCAATTGACCTGTTAATGACAAACAATCAATCCACCTCCCCACTGAACGAACTCTTTCGTTACATAAATCTGATCTACAGCAGGCGCTACCTTTTTTTCGGAACCGCTATCCTGGTAACCATCCTGGTTGCCGCTTTTGTCTATTCCCTGCCGAAAAAATATGAGGCTGACAGTACCGTTTTCATAGAAGAAAGCGTTATTAACGACCTGGTCAAAGGACTGGCGGTGGCTCCCGATATGAACCACCGCATTCGGGTCCTGAAATATGCACTGACCAGCCGGGAATTGATAACCAAGGTCTTGAAAGACCTCGATTCCAATATCTTTACCAGGAGCAAGTCGGAACAGCAGGAGTATATTTCCACTCTGCAAGATAGAACCAAGATCATGGTTCGAGGGAAAAAGGATCTTTTTACCATCTCCATCGTCGATCCGGACCCCAAGTTTGCCCAGGAGTTCGTCAACACCCTGGTCAGCAAATATGTTGAAGAAAATATTTCCTCCAAGCGCACTGAAACCTACGGGGCCAACCGTTTCCTGAAGGAACAGATCGCGCTTTTCAAGAAAAAACTGGATAAAGCCGAAAACGCGATAATTACCTTTCGCAAACAGAAGGGGGTGTACTTTTCCCGGGATGAGGCCACCCTGCTTGATGAAATCCGGCAATACAAGAACGATATTGAAAACATCAAGCTCGACCTGGCGACACTCGAAGCCCGGATCAAACGGTTGCGGGCCCAGCTTAAAACCATCAGTCCGATGGTGGACATCTTCACCGGGGCCCGGGGGGAGAATACCCTGGCTCTCCTGGAGCACAAACTGGCCACGATGCTGATGAAATATACCGAAAATTATCCCGAGGTCATCCGGCTGAAAGCCCAGATCGAAGAACTCAAGAGCAAGCAGCGGGAAAACGGCAAAAAAGGGGGGGGTGAAAGGCGCGAAAAGACTTCCTCGATGACCTCGGTCAACCCGCTCTATCAGCAGGTTCAGCAGCAGATTTTTGAAGCCGAGGTCGAAGCCAGTTCCCTGAAAGCGAAAAAGAAGAACCTGGAAAAGCGTATCCAGGAGCGGGAAACACTTTTACGGGAAGTGCCCGAAACCCGCAAAAAACTGGCGGTACTCATCCAGGAACGTGATTCCGTTCGAAAAATCTACCAGGAATTGCTGGGGCGCCTGGCCCAGTCGGAAGTTTCCAAGCAGATGGAAATCAGCGACAAGGCCGCGACTTTCAGGATAATCGACCCGGCGCTCTACCCCGAGGTTCCGGTTTCTCCGGATATGCGCAAGTTGTTGCCGATGGCCTTGGCCCTGGGACTCTTTTGCGGCTTTGGCCTGGTGTATTTGCTGGATATGCTTGACAGTACGCTCAAAAGTCCGCATCAGCTCGAGGCCATGGGAGTCAATCCCCTGGCGGTGATCCCGACAATTGCAGACCCGGGTGAGATTGAAAATCGCGGCCGGTTGAAAGACCTTGCCCTGTTCTGTGTCGTCGTTCTTTTTTATGGTGCCTACCTGGTTTTGATTATAGCTGAATTTCTCGATCTGGATCCCGCAACCATGATTTCTGCGCTGCTTTCACGTTGAATGGTGTTTTTCGGTTGAACGGGTTGGGGGAGTGATCTTGAGTTCGGGATTGTTGAATAGGGAGTAATAATGAGTCGTATAGAAAAGGCTCTTGAAAAAGCGGCCTCCATGAGAAGCCGCGAGGGATTTAATTCCCGGGTTGAAGAGAGCCCGGTCTCCGGGCCGCCGGTTGCCCCCGGCAAGCCGTCACTGGATGAGTTGCTGGCAACCGAACCGGTTCGGGTTAACAACCCCCGGCTGGTGGCCCTGCGGGATGAAAATGATATTGCCTTCGAAGAGTATAATAAACTGCGCTCGCTGGTCATCAAGCTTACCCAGGGAGAAAAGTTTTCCAACACGTTGATGATCACCAGTTGTATAGGGGAGGAGGGGAAATCCCTGACCTCTTTGAATCTCGCTATTGCCCTGGCCCGCGGCTTCGACCACACCGTGCTGCTGGTTGATACGGACTTTCGCCGACCGACCCTGCACCACTCCCTCGGGGTCAAGCCTGAGTCCGGCCTTATCCAGTGCCTGCGGGATGATCTGCCGATTGACCGGGCCCTGGTCAAAACCGGGATCGGCAAGCTGGTTTTCCTGCCCGCCGGCGGCAGTATGAACAAGCCGGTCGAAATGCTGGGATCGAACAAGATGAAGGAGATTGTCAAGGAGGTGAAAAACCGTTACCCGGAAAGGTATGTAATTTTTGACACCCCGCCGGTTCTGCCTTTCGCCGACGCCCAGGTCCTGGCTCCGCTGATGGATGGCTTTATTTTTGTGGTTCGTGAGGGGCGAACCCGTTTGAATGACGTGAAAAAAGCCTTGCAAACCTTACAGGGAAGCAATATGTTGGGAGTGCTCTACAACGACGCCCATGTGTCGATGAAAAACAAAAGCCACTATTATTACAGCTGACAAGTATCTTTGGATCCTACCCGGGGAGACAGCCAAGCTCATGAAGATCTTGCCGACCGCCATTCGTCGCAGCCTGTTTTTGCTTTTTTCATCCTCTTTCCTGCTCAGCCTGTTGTTGCTGCCGGCCTTGTCGCCGGGGATTGCCTGGGCCCGCTTTCACATTACCCCGAAAATCAGTTGCGGTGAAGAATACAATGACAATATTTTTCTTGATCCCAGCAAGTATGAGGATAGTGACTGGATAACAACCATTGAACCCGGCCTGCTTTTTTCATGGGATACGGCAAATTTCCAGGCCGATTTGGACTATTCCCTTCTATTCCGCTATTTCA
>WFRT01000371.1 GCA_015486445.1 Pseudomonadota bacterium
CCGGCCCGGCTCCGGGGACTCAATACCCTGGCCTGCCGGCTTACCGGCGCTATCCTGCGGCTGCTCGACGGCTGCTGTCCGGTACTCGGTGCCCGGCTGGAAAACAAGCTGCTCTCCACCCCGCTTTCCGGGGTCGTCGAACTGGAGTGCATCCACCGGGTTTTCCGGCGCCTGGAAACCATGCCCAAGGTGACGATCGCGGCCTTGAACGGCGAGGCTCTGGGCGGGGCCACCGAGCTTTCCTTAGCCTGCGATTTCCGCCTGATGGCCGACGGCGACTATCGCTACGGTTTGCCCGAGGCGACCGCGGCCATCATTCCCGGGGCCGGCGGCACCCAGCGCATGACCCGGCTTTTAGGTTTCGGCCGGGCCCTGGCCCTGATGCTCGAGGGGGCCCTGCTGACCCCGCGCCAGGCCCTGGAATACGGCCTGCTGCACCAGGTGCTGCCGCCCGACGAACTGCTGCCCGCAGCCCTTGATTTGGCCGTAAAGATGGCCCGCCGCCCGCCGGCTTCGATCGGCGGGATCAAGCGGGCCGTGCGCATCGGCGGCAGCCTGCCGCTGCACCGGGGCCTGGAGGTGGAAAAGGCCGCTTTTTTCAGCTGCGGCTATCTCAAGGACCCGGTCAACGCCTTTGCCTACTATCTTGCCGAAAGCGAAAAAGGGCGCTCCGACCGGGAGATCCTGACCGAGCTCAATTCCGGCCGGCCGGTAGCTTTCACCGGCCCCCAAGACTGAAAATCACCCCGATATAAAAAAAAGCACGGGCCAGCCCCAAAAAGGCTGTCCGATTTGGCGTGAAGATAATCGGGTTCCAGGTACCGGGCCCGGGTTGCAGCAGTTACAGGAGGTGATATGTTGCATTTGAAAAGATTGGCGATGATACTGCTGGCCGTGCTTCTTCTGGCCGGAAGCAGCGGGGCTCGGGAGCCTGCGGGCGGCAAGCCGCCGGAGGCCGGGCGCTGGGCTAAGGTCGATCTCGCCGCGCAGGTCAAGTACCAGCGGGCCTTTTCCCTGGTGCTCTGGTCGGTGCCGGCCATCGAGATTTACGGTTTCAAGCGGGGGATTACGGAACTCGGTGGCGGCCCCAACACGATTCTCGCCTGGTCGCGGACGGCCCTGCCCAAAGATGAACTCCTGACCGCCAACAATACCACCCCCTACATCATCGCCATGACCGACCTGCGCCGGGGGCCGGTGGTCGTCGAGGTGCCGGCTTCGAGCCCGAAAATCGTGCTCTACGGCCAGATTATCGACCACTGGCAGCGGGTAATCACCGACATCGGCCCCTCCGGCCGCGACCGCGGCCGGGGCGGCAAATACCTGCTCCTGCCCCCGGACTATAAGGGCGAGGTGCCGGCCGGCTATTTCGCCTGTTCCAGCCCCAGTCATCGCGTCTACTTAGCCTTTCGCTCGATCCGGCGGCCCGGCGCGGACGCCGCCGCGGCGGAAAAGTTTTCCCGCCGGCTGAAGATGTACTATCTCGACAAACCGGAGCCGACCCGTTTCATCGATCCCGCTAAAGCCGGGATTCACACCCTGGCCCGTTTTGATGAACGTTGGTTCAAGGATCTTGGGGAAATCCTCGCGGCGGAGAAACCGGTTCCTGAGGATCGGCTGATGCGGGATTACCTGGCCGCTCTCGGGATCGAGCCCGGAAAACCCTGGTCGCCGGACGGGGAGACCGTCAAAACCCTGCGGCGGGCCGCGGCCGACGCCTGGTTCTACCTGCACCGGCGGGTGGTTTACCCGGAGCCGGAGATGCTCTACTGGCCCGACCGCCACTGGCAGAATGTTCTGACCCCCGACTTGAACGGCGCTTATACCTTCGACTACGCCGACCGGCTCGATATCGACGCCCGGGCCGAACGTTATTTTCTCGGCACCTTTTTCCCCGGCAAATACAGCAAAAAACCAGCCGCCCTCTATCTCTTCAGCTTTGTCGACCATAACAACCGGCCCCTCGAGGCCGGCCGCACCTACGCCCTGACCATCCCGGCCCGGGTGCCGGCCAAATATTTCTGGTCGCTGATCATTTACGACGCCGAAAACCTGGCCTTTATCTACACCCCGCAGAACCGGCAGGGGCTCTCATCGCTCGAGCGGGCCGGGATGAAAACCAACCCCGACGGCAGCGTCACCCTCTACTTCGGCCCCAA
>WFRT01000372.1 GCA_015486445.1 Pseudomonadota bacterium
CTCCTCGAGGCCAACCATGAAAACCTCGTCGAACTCCAGCCCCTTGGCCCGATGAATGGTCATCAGAGTTACCCGGGAGTTTTCTTCACCGGTCAGACGGTCGTCATTGACCAGGGCGACGTTCTCCAGGTAACCGGCCAGGGTCGGCTGCTCCTGCTCCTGTTCCCAAAGCTCGATGGCGTTCAGGAGTTCCTCGACATTTTCCCCGCGGGCCTCGGCCTGCACCGGGTCATTGTTCTTCCCGAGCCAGTCGGCATAACCGATTCCGGCAATAATCCGGCGGCAGAGTTCGCTCGGCGGACAGTCGTCAGCCGCCTGCCGCCAACTCTCCAGCAGCCCGTAGAGTTCGACCAGAGAGCGCCGGGCCCCACCCCGGAGCAGATTTTCACTCTCCAGCCGACCCAGCGCCTCCCAGAGATGAAGCCCCCGGTCATCGGCGTAGGCCAGCAGTTTCCCGATCGACGTTTTGCCGACCCCCCGGGTCGGCACATTGAGAATCCTGAGCAGGCTGACCCCGTCGCGGGGGTTGTTGACAACCTTGAGGTAGGCCAGCAGGTCCCGGACCTCGGCCCGGTCGTAAAACTTAAGCCCCCCGTAGATGGCGTAGGGAATACCCTTGCGGCTCAGCCCTTCTTCAAAAATCCGCGACTGGCTGTTGGTCCGGTAAAAGATCGCAAAGGCCCCGGGCTCGCGAATCGAGGTGCTGATCCGGCGAATCACGTAGCGGCATTCATCGGCCTCGTCGGCGGCCAGGTAGAGGGAGATCGGTTCCCCATCCGCTTTCCTGGTCCACAGAGCCTTGCCCTTGCGTTTGCGATTGCCGGAAACCACCTGGTTGGCGGCCTTCAAGATAATGGCGGTCGACCGATAATTCTCCTCGAGCCGCACAACCCGGGCCTCGGGATAGTCCGCTTCAAAATCGAGGATGTTCCTGATCTGAGCCCCGCGCCAGCTGTAGATCGACTGGTCATCGTCCCCGACCACACAAAGATTGCGGCGCGGTTCGGCCAGCAGGCTGACAAGACGGTACTGGACTTCGTTGGTATCCTGGTACTCATCGACCATGATGTAGTGAAAACGCTCGCGATAGAACTCGAGCAGGTCGACGTGTTCGTTGAACAGGGCCACCGTGTGAAAGAGCAGATCGCCGAAGTCGAGGGCATCGTTCTCCCGCAGTATCTCCTGGTAAAGCTGGTAGGCATCGGCCACGCGCCGGAGCTTGGGATTGGCGGCCTGGCGGGCCTCAAGAGCGAATTCGGCGGGGCTGACCCCGCGATTTTTGGCATCATCAATGGCCGAACGCAGGTATTCGACGGGAAACATGGTCGGGGCCAGGTTGAGACGTCGGCCGACCTCCTTCAAAAGAGCGGTCTGCTCGCGGTCGGCATAGATCGTAAAACGCTCCGAAAATCCAAGCATGGAACCATGTTCCCGCAAGATCCGGGCACAGGTCGAATGAAAGGTGGAAATCCAGATCCCGGCCGCCCGGGGCCCGACCATGGCCTGCACCCGTTCCCGCATCTCCTGGGCCGCCTTGTTGGTAAAGGTCACGGCCAGGATGTTGCGGGGCGACACCTGGCGGGACTCAAGCAGCCAGGCGATGCGGTGGACAATCACCCGGGTCTTGCCGGAACCGGCCCCGGCCAGGATCAGCAGGGGTCCGTCACAGGCCAGTACGGCTTCCCGCTGAACCGGGTTGAGGCCGGCCACGATTTCATCCCCTGAAGGAAAACTCATATTCTCAAAAATCCGGATTTACAAGACAACATGAAGAAATGAAGAATGGGATCACTCACCCGGCACCAGTCCCCGTTCAAGGAGACTGCGGTTGTAGGCCGAAATGATATCCTGGCGGGAGACCATGCCGATCAGGCGGCGGGGGTCCTGCTTGTCGACCACCGGCAGGTAGTCAATATTGCGGGAGCCGATCTTGCGCAGGGCATCATTGAGATTTTCGTCCGGGGTCACGGTCAGAACCTTGGTATGGGCCAGTTCCTTGGCCACGATCAGGTCTTCGAGCCCCTC
>WFRT01000373.1 GCA_015486445.1 Pseudomonadota bacterium
CCATCTGGCTGGACTGGGAAAGGAAGAAGCGGGCCAGGAACTTCCGGCGTTCGATTGGGCTGAGATTCATCATGATCGAGCGCATCATGGGGTCGTTGAAGCCGGTGCAGTAAACCTTGAGCCGGCCGGCAAGCCGGCCGCCGGGATCGAGCCGTTCGCTGATCTCGATGTCGAAGCGGTTTCTTTCCGGCGGCAGGGGCGGGGTCAGGGTCAGCTTCCCGGCCCCGGAGGCGGCTACCAGGCAGGAGCATTCGCGCTCGTAGTCGGGAAGGAACTGGCGGCTGGTTTCCGAGGTGGGGTCGAGAAAGAGCCGGGCCTGGCCGCTTTTTTCATTAAGCAGGGCGACAATCGCATGGTTGAAGTAGGGCAGCGGGATCTCGGCGTCGAGCCGGTCGCCGACCCGGACCAGGACCGGGGCCGCTTTGAACCCGGCGGCCCGGAGCATCCCGACCAGAAGTGCCGCCTTGTCGCGGCAGACCCCGTGGCGGCGGGAGAAGGTCAGGTTGATGTCGTGGGGCTCGAAGCCGGGCCGCTTGCTCTCGCCGTTGACCCCGAGGTAGCGGATCTGGCGGGCGACGAAATAGTAGAGGGCGGCGATTTTGTCGGCCTCGTTTTTGCTGCCGGCGGTTATCTCCTTAATCTTTACCGCCAACTCCGGACCCGGCTTGAGCTTGTCCTCGACCAGGCCGCGGTACCAGTCGGCGATCGCCTGCCAGCTTGGCAGGGTGGAGTAGTTGAGCCGCATCGCCACCCGGCGGAAAGAAGGCATGGCCGGTTCCGGCACGATCATCGGCACGTTATGGAAGTGCCAGCGCATGAACTTGCGCGGCCGGCTGCCGGGCAGCCGGGTCTGGCTGAAATCGACGCAGCCCTTGATTTCACTTTTGATCAGCCAGTTGATCCTGGCCTGGGCCGGGGCCGTGATTGTAAACAGGTAGGAGCGGATGGGAATATCGTATTGCGCCAGGACCGATCCGTAGATCTGGTTTTCAATGGTGGGCTTGAAGCGGTGACGCCGGACGCGGTAGTGGATCGTGTCGCCGATCTGCAGGCCGGGGAGAAAGATCTTGAGGCTTCTCTCGAGAGGGTTGTAAATATTCATCCGACTGTTGCCCGAGGAGGTCTCTTCGCGGCTGTTGGCGGCGATGTCGACCACCCGTCGCCGGCCTGAGTGTATGATCTCACAGAGTTCGACGTCGATGCGTTCGTAGGCGAGGTTGACGTAGAAGCCCAGGATCTCCTGGTTACGCTTGCCCTCTTCGTCGAGCACCGTGATGTAGACATCGTCGGTGCTCGACAGCGACCCGTCGGCCTGGAACTCCAGGTGTTCGATGTCGGCCGCCAGGACGGCGTGGGCGTGGGGATAGGCGGTGCGGTCAATGCCGGCCAGGAAGCCGGGAACCGGGGGCTCGGCGCGGCCGGGCCGGGGCTGCGGCAGGAGAAAGAGCGGCAGGGCAAGAATAAGGACGAATATAGTCCAAGTGGCACGGTTTGGGATGGGCGAATTAACTGACATGGGACTCCTGTTTTTCCAACCTTTTTCCTTGAGTTTTGGCAGGTCCTTTTTATCATTGCCTTTTTACGGTTATCAATAGGTTTTTTCACAGCGCTTTTCACAACTCGTGTGGAAAAGCGGGAAAAGCTTTGTGATTCTTGGTGGATAGCCTGGCCGCGGCAGATAACTTATTGAAAATACAATGGTTTATCCTTTGTATGAACCTGTAGTAAATTGGTTTTTATTAATAATTATCTAATGATTCCAGGGGATTTGTCGCTTTTTCCAGAGTTTGTTCACAGGTTTTTAACAGGGTGTGGCGCAGGTGATACAAACTTGTTTCCAAAGGGATTTTTCGGCCCCTTTTATGACCTCTCGTTGGGGCTGGTTTTACGCAGTGCCAGGATCCGCTCCAGCAGGGGCGGGTGGCTGTAATGGAGGAGGACGTAAAAGGGGTGCGGAACCGGGTTGGCGAGATTGTTGCGGGCCAGTTTCTTGAGTGCCGTGATCAGGGTTTCGCACTCCCCGAGACTGACTGCGGCAAGGTTGTCGGCGGCGTACTCATGCCGCCGGGAGAGAGCGTTGAAAAGGGGGCCGAGCAACATCTCCACCGGGGTGTAGAGCAGGCCGAAGAAGACCAGGCCGGCGGCCGGTGAAGGGTGTTCCATGAAAAAGGCTGTGTAGATTCCCGGCTGGCGGATAATCCAGCCGAGCAGGAAAAAGATGATGCCCTGGTGGACCAGGGCCAGGGCGGTCATGATCAGGATGTGTTTTTTCTTGTAGTGGCCGATCTCGTGGGCCAGGACGGCCAGCAGTTCGCCCGGTTCATGCTGTTCGATCAGGGTGTCGTAAAAGGCGATTCGGCGATTGCGGCCGAAGCCGGTGAAGAAGGCGTTGCCCTTGGCCGAGCGCCGGGAGCCGTCGATGACGAAAACCTTTTCCAGGGGAAAATTTACCCGGCGGCCATAAGCGGCCAGGGCGGATTTCAGTTCCTCGTCTTCCAGCGGAGTGAAGCGGTTGAACAGCGGCAGGATCCAGGTCGGGGCGAGAAACTGGAGTGCCAGGGTGAACAGGGCCGTGGCCAGCCAGGCGTAGAGCCAGGCCCGGTCTCCGGCGTGGCCCAGGAACCAGAGGATGAGAAAAAGCAGCGGGCCGCCGATGAGCAGGCCCAGCAGGAGCATTTTGGCCCGGTCGCCAAGGAAGGTTTTCCAGTCGGTGCGGTTGAATCCGAAGCGTTCCTCGATGACAAAGGTCTGGTAGAGAGAAAAGGGCAGGTTGAGCAGGCCGCGGCCGAGTAGAAGCAGGCCGATGAAAAGCAGGCCCGAGGTCAGGGGGCCGGAAGCGATGCCGCGGCACCAGAGGTCGAGCCGGTTGAAGCCTTCGGCAAACCAGAAGCCCAGCAGGATTGCCAGGTTGTAGAGCGCGGCGGCCTGGTCGAGCCGGGTCGTGGCTTTCAGGTAGGCGCGGCTTTTGGCGTAGGCTTCCGGGTCGATGAGGTCGGACAGTTCCGTGGGCGGGGTCGGGGGCTGGTGGTTGAGATTGAGCTGGTCGGCGGCGATTCCCACCAGGCAGTCGACCAGCAGGGCGCACAGAATGATGACGGCATAGCCATTCACGGTGGATTTAGGACTCCCTTTTGCCGGGTTTGTTTTAAGCGGATAATTGAACGGAGTGGTAACTATTCAGCCAAATCCGGGGTCAGGTGTGGCTTTTCTTCGCTAAGCGTTAAGATTTCTGTTTTTCCTTACGCTCGCTCCGCCCGCATTGCAAAACTCGCTTACGCTCAGACAGTTGCAATGCTTATGGGCTCCCGCTCGCTGGGAAAAACAACGAAATCTTTCCGAAACCGCTCAGAAAACCACCCC